>JAKJDA010000655.1 GCA_022706165.1 Candidatus Hydrogenedentota bacterium
ATCATCGGCGACCGCCAGGTCGGTAAAACTACCCTGGCACTGGACGCCATACTCAGCCAGAAAGACACCGACGTCCGCTGCGTGTATGTGTCCATCGGACAAAAGAAAACTTCGGTCATCAATGTAATCGACACATTAAAAAACCGGAACATGCTCCACCATACGATCGTCATGGTCTCCAGCCCCGACGACCCCCCTGCCCTGCGTTATCTCGCGCCTTATGCCGGGGTAACCATGGCGGAGTTTCTGCTGGACCAGGGAATGGATGTCCTGATTATTTATGACGACCTTTCCAAGCACGCTGACACCTACCGCGAGTTGAGCCTGCTCCTGCGCCGTCCGCCCGGACGCGAAGCCTACCCGGGGGACATTTTCTATTTACACTCCCGTCTGTTAGAGCGCGCATGCCGGCTGAATGAAGAAAACGGCGGCGGCAGCATCACCGCGCTGCCTATCGTTACCATCACCGACGGGCAAATCGTACTGGACGCGGACAAGTTTAACAAAGGTTCCAAGCCGGCAATTCAAGTCGGGCGCTCGGTTTCGCGGGTTGGCTCGGCAGCCCAGGAGCCGGCAATGAAGCAGGTAGTCGAAGCGCTCAAACTTGAGCTTTCCCAATATGAAGAGGTGGCACGCTTCGCCCGCTTCGGCACAGAAGTCAATGGAACCACCCAACGCCAGATTGACCGCGGAAAGCGCCTGGAAAA
>JAKJDA010000656.1 GCA_022706165.1 Candidatus Hydrogenedentota bacterium
TTCCCCGAACTGCCGGCGAAGAAGGTCGACCTGATCTATATCTGCAGTCCGAACAATCCCACGGGCGCGGTGGCCACGCATGCGCAGTTGGCGAAGTTCGTGGAGTACGCGCGCGAGCGCAAGGCGGTCATCATCTTCGACGCCGCATACGCGGCGTACATCGCCGATCCCGCCCTGCCGCGGACCATCTACGAGATTGACGGCGCCCGGGAGTGCGCCATTGAGATCAACAGTTTTTCGAAGGAGGCCGGATTCACGGGCGTGCGCCTGGGGTGGACCGTAGTGCCCCGGACGCTCGCGTGCGAAAATGGCGAACCGGGCGCCCTGCACCGCCTGTGGTTCCGCCGCCAGACCACGATGTTCAACGGCGCGTCGGCGGGCTGGCCGCCCTCTCGGAAACGGGCCAGCGCGAGTGCCAGGCAATCATCGACTATTACATGACCAACGCGAAAGTGATCCGCGAAGGCCTCGAAAGCATCGGCATTGAGGTGTTCGGCGGCATGAACGCGCCCTATATCTGGATGGCCACGCCCGGAGGCATGCGCTCCTGGGAATTCTTTGACAAACTGCTCAACGAAGCCCACGTCGTGGGAACGCCCGGATCGGGATTCGGGCCCAGCGGCGAAGGCTATTTCCGCCTCAGCGCGTTCGGGCACGCCGGCGACGTCAAGCGGGCCGTCCGGAGCATACAGGAGAACCTGAAAC
>JAKJDA010000657.1:0-385 GCA_022706165.1 Candidatus Hydrogenedentota bacterium
TGGCGACAAGCCATGTGTCAGTACCGACAAGCGTGTCGTAATCCTCGGACTTGATCGGCACGCAGTTTGAGCCGTTCGCGAGGTAAAGCTCTGTGGACGCAGAGCCCTCGCCCGACAGGATCACCTTACTCGGAAGCGTCAGCGTCTCGCTAAACACGATGCGCCCAGCACGCAGCTTGACGCGCCCACCACCCGCCGCAGAGCAGGCATCAATCGCGTCCTGCAATTCGTCGGTGTAATCCGTCGTTTCGCTGGAGCCTACGCCATAATCGCCAGCATCGACATACGAGCCGCCAACCACGCGGCCGCCCATCGTTGTGCCGTCGCCAGCGTGAAGCCTGTTCGTGGTCGTGTTGTAAGCCAGCTCACCAGCCAGCAATGCACG
>JAKJDA010000657.1:434-696 GCA_022706165.1 Candidatus Hydrogenedentota bacterium
CCGCCGCTGCTGTAAACACCGCGCACTGCGGCCCCAGCAATCTCGATATTGAGGTGCAGCATCTCGCCCGTGCTCAAGAGCACGTCGTAGCGAATGCGATCGCCCGCGTTGAAATTAGAGAGCGTCGCCGTGAACGTGGTCGAGCTTATCGTCGGCTCCGTCGTCTCGATCCCGTCCGTGTCATAATTCACAGTCGAGATGGCGCTCGGATAACTCACCGTGATCGGCACAATTTCAGCGTCGTGCGCTTGCAGCAGCACCA
>JAKJDA010000658.1:0-266 GCA_022706165.1 Candidatus Hydrogenedentota bacterium
TTCTGGGCGAGCAGGAACAGGACGAGGATCGGCAGCGCGGCCATCACCGCGCCCGCCATCAGCACCGACCAGTTCGCGTCGCCGTAGAACCCCTGCAGCGACTGCAGCCCGATGGGGATCGTCTTCATCGTGGGGCGGTTGATGACGATGAGCGGCCAGATGAAGCTGTTCCAGCTTCCGAGAAACGCAATGAGCCCGAACGCCGTCAGCGCCGGGCGGGACAGCGGCAGCATAATCCGCAGGTAGATAGTCCAGTGACTCGCGCC
>JAKJDA010000658.1:359-675 GCA_022706165.1 Candidatus Hydrogenedentota bacterium
GAACTGCCGCAGCAGGAAGCAGCCGTAGGCGCTGGCGGCGAACGGCACGATCAGCGCCGCAAACGAGTCTATCCACTGCAGCTTCACCATCAGGATGAACAGCGGGATCATCGTCACCTGCGCCGGCACCATCATCGTGGCGAGATAGGCGATGAAGAGCGCATCGCGGCCCCGGAAGTTGAGGCGCGAGAACGCGTACGCGGCGAACGTGCTGGTTACGAGCTGCGCCATGGTCACGACGACCGCGACGACAAGGCTGTTGAGGAAGAAGCTGGCGAAAGGCACGGTCTTCCACGCCTGAAGGTAGTTGGCCCAG
>JAKJDA010000065.1:0-241 GCA_022706165.1 Candidatus Hydrogenedentota bacterium
GGGGACGTCCGATCCGAGTTCCAGCGCAAGCCGGGCCAGTTGCGAAGGGGCAAGGCCAATCCCCCACAAAGCGTTCAACGCGATCAACGTCGTCGCGGCATTGCCCGAGCCGCCAGCAAGCCCCGCCGCTATGGGGATGCGCTTTTCGAGGCGGATGCGCACGCCCTGCGCGACGCCTGTCCGCGCGCGCAGCAATGCCGCCGCGCGATACGCCAGGTTGCCCGGCCCCGTTTCCAACCCC
>JAKJDA010000065.1:297-10740 GCA_022706165.1 Candidatus Hydrogenedentota bacterium
ATCGTCTGAAACACGGTCTCGATGTTGTGATACCCGTCCCGCCGCCGTTTCAGCACGTCGAGATAGAGATTGATCTTCGCGTAGGAACAGTAGGTATGCGGTCTCACCCGAGACTCCTTGCATGGCGCGCGCCGGTTGAACAGGATGTTTTTCAGACTTACAATAGCACGCTGACCCTTCGCCGGGCCACGCCCTCATTCCCAAATAACAGGAGCGATTGCATGACCTCGAAACAGCGATTCATCGCGGCGCTGGAACGGCGCACGCCGGACCGTTTGCCGGCCACGACGCACACATTGATGTCGTATTTTTTGAAACATTACATGAACGGCATGGCGGAGCAAGACTTTTTCGACCATTTCGGCCTCGATCCCATCATCTATCTTTGCTCCTATGCGCCGGAAACGGGAAAGGATTGGGAAATCGTTTCCGAGGCGACTCCCGATCCGGACTATCCGACTGTCCGGCACGTCATCCGAACGCCCAAGGGAACGCTGACGGCGAAGACCCAGTCGAACGAAATCACGACTTGGCTTATCGAGCCGCTCGTCAAGGAAAAGCGCGACATCGATTGCGTGGCGTTCGCCCCGGCGCCGCGCCTCGACGTCGCGACGGTGAATCGCGCGGCGGAGGCATACGGCGAGCGAGGATTGGTGCGCGGCGGCGTGCCGGGTTTCGACATATTCGGGCAGCCGGGCTGTTGGCAGGACGCGGCATGTCTGTATGGCATCCAAAATCTCATCCTGACGGCCATGGAGGACCCGGCGTGGGTGCATGAGCTGTTGACTCTTTTGTTGCGGCGCAAATTGACGTCGCTCGCGTCGTACCGGGGCGCCCAGTACGACCTTGTCGAGCTGGGAGGGGGCGACGCGTCGTCGTCGGTGATTTCGCCGGAGATATTCGACGCGTTCGTGGCGCCGTATGACAGCCAGATCATCGCGCTTGCCCATGAACTCGGCCTGCGCGTGGTCTATCATACCTGCGGCGGCATGATGCCTTTCCTCGAGCGCATTGCGGACATGGGGCCGGACGCGATGGAAACATTCACGCCGCCAGGCATGGGAGGCGACGTCGATCTGGCCGAGGCCAAGCGCCGTATCGGCGACCGGGTCTGCTTCATTGGGGGCTTCGATCAACACCATTTCCTGCGCGATTGCGCGCCGCAGGATACGCGCGCGGAGGTGCGGCGATGCTTCGAGGCGGCGGGCAAGAACGGCGGCTTCATTCTATCCATGAGCGACCATTTTTTTGATGCGGATCCGGAACTGATCCGCGCCTACGCCGATGAAGCGCGGGCTTGCGTCTACTGAGCGGGATTGTCCGAAATCGCCGGGATGGAAAGCCGCTGATGCATGCGAAAGAACGCCCGGTCTTCCGGCGTTTGGGCCGATTCCTCGCGGCACGATCGAAGCACACGCATGACGATTCCTTCGTGTCGCCCCAAGCATGGATACCCATCGCCTGTGCGCACATGAGCGGCGCGCTGTTTTCTTGGATCACGGGTCGTTTTGCCGTTGGGAACCTATTTCATTTTTCGCGGATCGACAAACAGGATTTTGTCTGCCCGTGTCGGGTAAACTATGCCGTTTGAAATCGTAGCGTGGCCCTAATATGTTGCACAATCGGCAAGAAGAAGCTCCTGAAAATCCCTCTTCGGAACGGCGTTCGCGCCGTCGCACGCGCGGCTGCGGGTGCCTTTTCATGTTGTTGATGTCGGTCCTGGCGGCGGCATGGGGAAGCGCGATCGGGTTCTTCCTGTATGCGCTGGACGATACGCGCGCCAAGCTGACCATCATCGAGCAGTACCGCCCCACCATCGTCAGCAAGGTCTACTCGTCCGACGGCGAGAAACTGGGCGAGTTCACGCGCGCCGAGGTGCGCGACTTCGTGAGCCTGAACGAGATGCCGTTGCACCTGCAAAAAGCCTTTATCGCCACGGAAGACAAGCTGTTCTACGAGCACAAAGGCATCCGCGTGCTGTCGTTCCTGAGCGCGGCGATCGATTCGTTGCAGTCGGGGCGCGCGCGCGGGGCCAGCACCATCACGATGCAACTGGTGCGCAACATTCCGGGATTGCCCGTTGGGAAGGAGCGAACGCTTCTGCGCAAGGTGCGGGAGATTTTGTTTTCTCTGGAAATGGAGCGCGCCTACACAAAGGACGAAATTCTCGAACTCTACCTGAATCTCATTTTCCTGGGGCGTAGCGCCAACGGCGTCGAGGCGGCCTCGCAACAGTACTTCGGCAAGAGTTGCCGCGATTTGACGATCGCGGAGAGCGCCTTGCTGGCGGGTTTGACGCGCGCCCCCAATAACAGCGATCCCGTGAGCACCGCCAAGGACGCCCTGGAGCGCCGGGAGAGCGCGGTGCAACGCCGCGATCTGGTGCTGGGCCAGATGCTCGAGAATGGATTTATCAGCCAGGAACAGTGCGACGCGGCCATTGCGGAACCGGCGGAAAAATCGTTGATGACGCCGGAACGCCGCGCGGCGCTCCAAGCGGAGGGGAAAAAAACCTGGGCCCCGAACAAGTTCGAGGCTCCGTATTTCGTGAAGGAGTTGCAGAAAATCATCATGGCGCGCCCGCTGGCGACCGAGGACGAGTTGTTCGAGGGCGGGCTGCAGATATACACGACGCTCGACATGCGCCTGCAGCGCGCCGCCGAGGACGCGTTGCTTACGGCGTTGGACGAGTTCGACGCAAAGAAACTCGATCAGCTCAAGCGCGAGGGGAAGGAATCCGAGTTCCGGCCTGTCAACGGCGCGCTGGTGTGTCTTGACAACCGGGCCGGTTGCGAGGGCGCGGTGCGCGCGATGGTTGGCGGGCGTGATTTCGCGAAGGAACAGTTCAACACCGCCACGCAGGCCCGCCGCCAGCCGGGTTCGAGCGTGAAACCGTTTGTCTGGGCCGCCGCGATGGACAACGGCGCGACGCCCGCGGACATCGTCGTGGACGAGCCGGTCACGTACTACGATGGCCTTGGCCGCGCATGGAGGCCCCAAAATTTCAGCGGCAAGTTCGGCGGGCCGATGACCTTGCGCTATGCGCTGGAACATTCGATCAACATCGTCTCGATCAAGCTGACGGCGCGGTTGGGAATGCCGATAGTGCGATCGTACATGCAACGCGCCGGCATTGAGTCGCCCATCGACGACATGGTGGGGCTCACCATCGCTCTCGGGACGCCGGACATCACCATCATGGAGCAATGCGTCGCGTACTCGACGTTCGCGCATGGCGGGGTGCTCTGCAAACCCTATTATGTTGCGGAGATACGGGATCGCGACGACTTCGTGCGGTATCGCGGCGATCCTGAAAAGAAGCCCGATGCGCTTCCGGCGGATGTCGCGTACCTCATGACCTATGTGATGGAAGGCGTGTGCCAAACGCCCGGCGCGACGGCCTATGGCGCGACGAAGGACCTCAAGCGGCCGCGCGCGGGCAAGACGGGCACCACCAACGACAGTCGGGATGCGTGGTTTTGTGGATTCACGGCGGACTACACGTGCGTGGTGTGGATAGGATACAGGGACCAGAATCGCCCTCTCGGCAGCGGCGCCAATTATACCGGCGGCAGGCTCGCCGCGCCGGTCTGGGCGAAATTCATGGTGAAGGCCCACGAGGGCATGCCGGTCCGCGATTTTACGGCGCCGCCCGGCGTCGAATTTTTCGCCATCGATCGCGGCACGGGACTCGCCGGCGGCGGGTTCCGCGAGGCTTTCATCCGGGGCGCGAGACCGCGCACCGCGTACGAATTGCCTCCGGATACGCAGGGCGTCGTGAGCGAGATGGAGGACGGCGGCGCCCCGACGCCCGAGAGCCCGTCGATTTCGTCCGTGGAACCGGAGCCCGATTCCGGAAACACGTATTGAACCGGAGGATCGGCATGATGCACTTCGCCGCCCGGCGCCGGAATGAGCGCAAGAAGGGAGACATCCTGCGAGGACAGCTCGCGCGCATCGCGCAGAGGGCGTTTGCGTGTCTTGTCTTCGCGGGCGCGGCGTTGCTGGGCGAGGCACAGGCGATTGCGCAAACGTATGTCGTCGACGTGATCGTGATCGATCGCGCCGATGTGGATGCGCTGACGCAGGCGGGACTGGATGTCTCCGGGGTCCGATCCGGCGTGGCCGAGTTGTACGTCACCGAGGCGCAACTGGCATGGCTGCAGGCAAGCGGGCGCTCGCCTCGGATTCGCGAGGTGCAGCCGTCGGCGCGCCAGAAGGCGGAGGGATACCGCACATACGCGGCGCTGACTTCCGAGCTTCAAGATCTCGCCGTCGCCCACGCCGGCATCTGTCGCGTGTCTTCTCTTGGAAAGTCCGTGCAGGGCAGGGAATTGTGGGCGGTTCTGATCACGGACAATCCGGACGTCGAGGAGGACGAGCCGGAGTTCAAGTATGTCTCCACGCCGCATGGGGACGAGCCCGTGGGCACGGAATTGTGCCTGAATTTCATCACGATGCTGCTCGAGGGCTACGGCGTCGATGCGCGCGTGACCGGCCTCGTCGATTCGACCGCGATTTGGGTTGTGCCGTTGATGAATCCCGACGGGCGCGAGGCGGGAACGCGCTACAATGCGCAGGGGTTCGATCTGAACCGTTCCTTTCCGGACTATCCCTCCGAGCTCTCGGGCACGATGTATTCGGGCGCCCCGTTGCACGATGCCGGCCGTCCTCCCGAAACGGCCCACGTGATGCGGTGGACCGCGCAGCGATCCTTCGCGCTGTCGGCCAATTTTCACGCCGGCGCGTTGGTCGTGAATTATCCGTATGACGATGACAGCCGGGGCAGCGTGTTTTCGCCAACCCCGGACGAGGCGTTGTGCGTCTATCTCGCGGAACGATATTCCCAGCACAATGCGCCGATGTGGCACAGCGCTTACTTCCCGCGCGGCATCACGAACGGCGCGGCGTGGTATTCCATCGACGGGGGCATGCAGGACTGGAATTACCGTTATGCGGGATGTATCGAGATGACCATCGAGCTGTCGGACACGAAGTGGCCGTCGGCTTCGGCTTTGCCCGCGTTGTGGGACGACAACCGGGAATCGATGCTTCAATACCTCGAAGCGGTGCATCTTGGCGTGCGCGGGATCGTGCGCAGCGATCGCGATGGCGCGCCGGTGTGGGCGCGGGTGGATGTCGACGGCAATGCGCAGCCGGCATTCACGGATCGCGCGGTAGGCGATTACCACCGGCTGCTTCTGCCGGGCGTGTATGCGCTCACGTTCAGCGCGCCGGGCCATATGCCGCGGCGCGTGGAAAACGTGATAGTGAGCGAGGGAAACGCCACGCGTCTTGATGTGTCGTTGTCGGCGCGCACGGCGGACGTCGACGGCGACCACAAGATCGATATTCTGGACGTCCAACTCGTCATCAATGCCGCCTTGCGGTACGCCGTTCCGTATGATTGCGATCTGGACGGCAGCGGACATGTGGACGCGATAGACGTTCAACTGGCGATCAACGGGGCGCTCGGATTGTAGTCGCGCGGCCAGGGGTCCCGGCCCGTCTCAGGTCTCCTCTCGCAACGCCTCAAGCACCGCGGCGAGCGTTTCCGCGTCGCGGCTCACGGGAAGACCGTCGACCAGAGCCCGTAGTTGCGGGTCTTCGCGCAAGGGAGAGGGGTCTTCGCCCGCTTCGCGGATGGCGCGCTTGATGTCAAGAACGCGAATATTTTCAACGGGCCGGGCCGGCAGATAGGTGACGGGGTCGGTCGCGCAGCGCCGGAGCAGATTCGCCGCCTCCAGTTGATCGAGCGTCTCGTTCAGCAACCGCAGCGGCACATTCCAGGCCTGCGCCGCTTCGGCAGGCTCCACGCCCATCTTGCCCTCCGCAAAACGCTGGCCAATCTCGATCATCGCCCGCAGCGCCACGGTTTCTCGGTATGCATGGCTTGCTTGCCGCGCAAAGCGTTCGATGGCGAAGGTTTGTTCATTCTGGTACGCGAACGCCAGTTCCGCGCCCAGCAACACGACCACCCACGCCGCGAATATCCACAGCAACAACAACGGCGCTTGCGCAAAACTCGAATACAGGATGCTATACCGCGCAAGCAGCCCCTGCGAATGCAGGTACGCGTTTGTGACCAGATGCAGCAGGATCGCGGCTCCCAAGCCGCCCGTCAGCGCGTTGACCAACCGGACCTTGACGGCCGGAATGAAGGCGTAGAGACAGGCCAGCGCAATCGCCATCACGGCGATCTGGGGAATCGTCATCAATGCGGCGAATCGTCCGAGCTGTGCGTGCATGGACTGCGACGACAACACGGCGGTCACGCCGAGCAAGGCCGTGCATACCACCGGCAGCAACAACGTGACCATCGTGTAATCGCTGATCATGCGGTACCACGATCGGCGGTTGCTCAGCCCCCAGATCCGATTGAACGCGAACTCAATATTGCTCATCAAGCCGAATATGGCGACCAGCACCAAGGCAAGCCCTGAAACGCCGATTGTGCCCGAATGCTTGGCTTGATCGGCGGCGTAATTGACCAGAAAATCCACGGGATCGAGGTAGGCGTCGCCTCCCGCTTGCGGAGGAATCTTGCGAAAAAACAAGCCGACGAGCACATCGCGCAGCGGAAAATCGGCGGCGCGACGCGGCGTCTCCCCGGCGAAGGGTCCCGGCTCGGACGTCACGCCCCCTGCCGCGGCGTCCGATCCCGGCGAAGGCGTCTGGGTCACCACCGAAAAGGCCTTTTCGGTGATCGAGTACAGATAGCCGTACACGTCGTTTTCAAGGCTGAATGCGTTGATAACCCAGAACATCACCGCAAGAATAGGCACGAGCGACAACAACGAGGCGAGCGTTAACGCCGACGCCCGCATGAGAAGATCGTCTTTCACGAACCCCGTCACGACCAACACCGCGACGCGGGCGTGTTTGATCACGAATCCGCGCGGCAGCCGCTCGCCGGGCCGGCCCAATTGCCACATGTCCCGCGTGACGAAGCGTCTGCCGCGTTCAAAGGCATCGAAAACGCGTTTCACATACTGGTTCATGCGTGCATGCTACCTTGGAGCGAACCTGCGAGGCAACCGCGCGGCGCAAACGTTCACCGCCGCCCCTCGCAAACTCCTTTCGCGCCCGTTGTGCGGGAAAAATCGTTTTGGCGCGACAGGAGCCGATATGCTACCCTACGTCATGCCGTTCGCGCCGCCCGTTTCGTGCAAGCCGTTTCAGAAAGGATCACTATGCTACGCGCCGCTCTCGAACGCGCCCGCGCCCAGCGCGACGCGCATCTGGATGAACTGAAAGCCTTTGCGTCCATTCCCAGCGTCTCCACCCTTTCTGCCCACCGGGAGGATGTCCTTCAGGCGGCGCAGTGGCTCAAGGATCGCTTGGACTCCCTTGCGATGACCCGCGTGCGGATCGTTCCCACATTGGGGCATCCCATCGTGACGGCCGAATGGCTCGGCGCGCCGGGCAAACCCACGCTCCTCGTCTACGGCCACTACGACGTCCAGCCCGTTGATCCTCTGAATGAATGGGAGTCGGGTCCGTTTGAGCCGTCGGAGCGCGACGGCTACCTCTACGCGCGCGGCGTGTCAGACATGAAAGGCCAGATCGTCGCGTTTTTGCGTGCGCTCGACGCGATCAAGGCGCAAGGGCCGTATCCCGTCAATCTCAAGTTTTTGCTCGAAGGCGAAGAGGAGATCGGCTCGCCGAATCTCGAAGCCTTCGTCGATGCGCACCGCGACGCGCTCGGCTGCGACGCTGTGCATCGTCTATGCCCTGCGGGGGCTGGCCTATTTCGAGGTGGAACTGCATGGTCCCGCGAAAGACCTGCATTCCGGCACCTTTGGCGGCGTCGTGCACAACCCCGTGCAAGCGCTCTGCGAACTCATCGCGGGCATGCACGATGAAAAAGGACGCGTGACCTTGCCGGGTTTCTACGATCGCGTGCGCGCGCTCGATCAGGAGGAACGCGACATGCTCGCGCGCCTGCCCTGCGGCGACGAAGTGTGGAAACAACTTACAGGCGTGAAAGAACTGTGGAGCGGCGAGGAAGGCTACACGGCCACCGAACGCGTGGGCGCGCGCCCGACGCTCGAAGTCAACGGCATCTGGGGCGGATTTACCGGCGAAGGCAGCAAGACAGTCCTGCCCGCAAAAGCCACCGCAAAAATATCGACGCGCCTCGTGCCCGATCAGGAACCGTCCGAGATACGCGACATGCTGTGCGAGTACCTCCGCACGCACGCTCCGAATACCGTCACGTGGGAAGTGCGCGAGCATTCGCACGGCTACGGCTCGGTGATGGACCGTACGTCGCCCACGATGAAGGCCGCTGTCGAAGCCCTCAAATCCGTCTTCGGCAAAGAGCCGCTGTTCCGTCGCGAAGGCGGCAGCGTCCCCATCGTCGCCATGATGCAACAAAAACTCGGCGTCGACTCCGTCATGCTCGGCTTCTCCCTCCCCGGCGACGGCATCCACGGCCCCAACGAACGCCAACACCTCGCGACGTGGTTCAAGGGGATTGACACATACATTCATTTCTTGATGAGTTTGTAAGAGAGAAGATTAAAGACTGGGGAAACCCTTCTTGTAAGAAGGGTTTCCCCAAGACCCCTTCCCAAGAACTTTTGAGGGCGCTCCGCGCTTGGAAGGTTAGTCAGGGCTGTCGCACCCCCCAAAAAAGACCAAGCAAAATTGCGCATGAGATACACATGAGAATAGGTGCCGTTGATTTCTTTGTAGCGCCCGGTCTCTGTGCCGGGCGCGCCTTGGGGCGAACGATGAGGGTTACCTGTATCGTCCCGGATCAGAGTAGCCCAAAATGTCCTGCCCCCCCAAACCTGCCTAGCTCATAAATATTGGCTACTGTGCTCAGACACGCCCGGCACAGAGACCGGGCGCTACAAAGACAACGCGGATAAAAAAAGCACTGGAGCCTGTATGGAAAAGAGGGCACGAGAGTTCGAATGAATCGAAATCCCGATGCGATAAGCCCTCGTCGGTCAATCCGTTGCCAAAATGCACACACGCTGCTATGCTTGACTCATGAAACTGACTGAAGAAGAACAGAACATCCTGAATTCGGTCGAGCGCGATGAATGGCGGTCGGTGCACGGTCTTGCCAAGGAGAAGCGCCGCTACGAAAACGCCGCCCGCGCAATGTTACGCAAAGACAAACGCGTTAATATCCGCATGACCGAGCGCGACCTTGTTCGTTTTCAGAAGAAGGCCCTTGAAGAAGGATTGCCGTACCAAACACTCATCTCGAGCGTTTTACACAAGTACATCAACCAAGTCACAAACGAGTAACATCTGCAGAAAAATCTGGGGGAAACCTTTTTGGAAAAAGGTTTCCCCCGATTTCTTCTAGAAATTGTGTTGATCGATGTTATTCGCGTCGAAGATGATGGGATCGCCGAGGACGATTTCGCCGTCTTTGACGGTGATGTCGCCGAGGCGTCCGGCTTTGAGGGTGGTGCTGGTCGGGGTGAGTTCGCCGCGGGCGCTGGCGACGGCGGCTTGGACGGCGAGGTAGCCGAGGTCGACCGCACTCCACAGCACGAACTTCTTCACGACGCCTTGTTTGACGTATTCACGCATCATGTTCGGCGTCGAGAGGCCGGTCAACGTGACCTTGTTGTATACGTCCGGCCCGGAGTTGCGGAAGGCTTCCGCCGCACCCGGAAGCGCTACGGAGGTGATGGCAAAGAGCGCCTGCATGTCGGGGTAGGTCTTGAGGCAGTCCGCCGCAACCTGCATCGCCAAGGCCTTGTCTTCTTCCGAAGCCTTCGGCGTGGGCGACAGGTTTGTCATGCCGGGATACACGGCTTGGCGGTATTTTTCCATCTCGCCCATCCAGATGTTCTGGTTGGCGGCGGTCAACGAACCGGTCAGGATGACGTACTTCGCGTCTTTGCTGGCGCCTTCCGCGGCGACGTCCATCAAGGCCTTCGCCACGCTCTGCGGCGTGCACTGGTTCACGAAGAAATCGCGGGCGTCTTTGCGGGAGTCCGCGTCCCACGACACGACCTTGATACCCTTGGCGCGGGCGTCGCTCAACACCGTGCTGATCGTTTCCGGGTCATTCGGCGCGATGGCAATCGCGTCGTACTTCTTCGCGATCCACGTCTCGACCATTTGGCTTTGGACATTGACGTCATTCGTCGTAGGACCGTCGTAGTCGATGGTCACGCCGAGTTCCTTCGCCGCTTCCCGAGCGCCCTTCTCCGTCGCATTGAAGAAGTCGATCCCCACCAACTTCGGCATCACGCCGATGGTCAACGGTTTCACGGATGTTTGCGGCCCTGGCGGCGCCGCCTCAGGGGCTTTAGGCGCTTCGGGACTTGCGGGCGGGACAGGGGCTAGCGTCGGAGCCGGGCTGCATCCCGCCGCCAGCGCGAACAACATCAGCGTAACGATTGCATGTCTCATTTGCTTCCTCCCGTTTTGGCGGCCATCGCTTCGTTAAAAACCGCCGTCGCAATC
>JAKJDA010000659.1 GCA_022706165.1 Candidatus Hydrogenedentota bacterium
GGCAACGTTAAGCGTGTGCTGGCGCGGCTGAATGCCCTGGCTGAACCCGTAGACCTGCCCGTTACGGAAGAAACGCTTTGGACCTTGGCAACCGCGCTGCTCCCGTCGAGGCAGCCGGGCGATTTCAATCAGGCCATGATGGAACTGGGCGCGCGCATTTGCACCCCGAAAAACCCCGCCTGCGACCAATGCCCCGTCCGCCGCCATTGTGAAGCCTATGCGGGGAACCTGCAGGCATCCCTGCCCAACAAGACGGCCAAAAAGGCCGTACCCCAGTATGAGGTCGTCGTGGCTGCCATTTACCGGGACGGTACCTATCTCATCGGCAAACGGCCTTCGGCGGGGTTTCTGGGCGGCCTGTGGGAGTTTCCCGGCGGCAAACTGCGGGCGGGCGAAACCCATCAGCAGGCGCTGGAGCGGGAATGCCGCGAAGAACTGGGTATCGAAATCACGGTCGGCGGCCTGGTTGCCGTGGCCAGACACGCCTATACACACTTCAAAGTGACGCTGAACGTGTACCGGTGCACGCTGGTCAGCGGCACGCCCGAAGCGCGGGCCCATACCGAATTGCGCTGGGTGGCCCCGGAAGATTTCGGTATCTATCCCTTCCCCAAGGGGAATCACAAATTTTTAAATCTGCTTTGAACAAATTCCCCACAGGGAAACGGCAT
>JAKJDA010000660.1:0-231 GCA_022706165.1 Candidatus Hydrogenedentota bacterium
CTCGGCGGGCGGCACGGGTGAACTCGTCCTCGTAGTCACCGACGATCTCCTCGAGGATGTCCTCGAGGGTGATGATCCCCTCGGTGCCGCCGTATTCGTCGATGACGATGGCCATTTGCTGGCGCTTGCGCTTGAAGTCGGCGAGCAGGTCGTTGAGCGGCTTGCTGTCGGGCACGAGGAAGGGCGGCTTCGCGAAGTCCTTGACCGGCTTCTTGCTCGCCTTGCTGAAGC
>JAKJDA010000660.1:325-670 GCA_022706165.1 Candidatus Hydrogenedentota bacterium
AAACCGGGAATCGGGCGTGTGGGATGTCCCGGAAGTAGCGCAGGGCGTCGCCGAGGGTGGCGTCTTGTTCGAGGGCGCGGATCTGGGTGCGGGGCACCATCGCGTCGCGGACCGTCTGCTCGTCCAACTCGAAGACGCCGCGGATCATCTCGGTCTCCTCGGGATCGAGCATCCCGTCCTTCTCGCTCGCCTCGAGGATCATCCGGATCTCCTCGACGCTCATCGTGAAGTGGCTCTCGCCGTGGCCCCCGAGGTTGCCCTGACCCGAAAGGCGCAGCAACAGGTCGGAGGCCCACTTCATCACCGCGATGAGCGGACGGAAGGTGAGGTACATGACGTTGATGA
>JAKJDA010000661.1 GCA_022706165.1 Candidatus Hydrogenedentota bacterium
AGAAAGGCGGCGTCGGCAAAACGACGACAGCGGTTAATTTGTCCGCCTCGCTGGCCGCGGCCAACCGGAAAACTTTGCTCATCGATGCCGACGCGCAAGGCAACTCCACCAGCGGCCTCGGCATCGAACGGATGCGCTATGAAAAAGCCAATTTTTACCACGCCATGATCGGTCAGGCGTCCCTGGAATCCGTCATTGTGCAGACCGCTCTGCCCAATCTGGACATCATTGCGTCGAACCAGGATCTGATCGGCATGGAAATCGAGTTTGTTTATCTGGAAAACAGGGAAAGCCGGCTTCGCCGGCTTTTAAAAAATCTGGATCGGTCTTATGAATTTATTATCATCGACTGCCCGCCGTCGCTGGGGTTCATGACCGTCAATGCGCTCGTCGCCGCGGACACGCTGATTGTTCCCCTGCAGTGCGAGTATTACGCACTGGAAGGCCTGGGACACCTGCTCAACACGGTCAAACTGGTGAAAGCCAATCTTAATCCGCAGTTGGCCCTGGGCGGCATCCTGCTGACCATGTTTGATCCGCGCAATACACTTTCGCATCGCGTGACGGAAGACGTCCGGAAACATCTGGGCGGAAAAGTTTTCCAGACGGTCATTCCGCGCAACGTGAGGCTTTCGGAAAGCCCCAGCCACGGGTTGCCCAT
>JAKJDA010000662.1:0-268 GCA_022706165.1 Candidatus Hydrogenedentota bacterium
ATTTGCCCATCGCCAGCGCGCCATGTCCCCCGATCGCCCGGTTATCCGGGGTACCGCCCAGAATCCTGACATTTTCTTCACCGCCCGCGAAGCATGCAATCCTTACTACGATGCCTGTCCGGAAATCGTGCAGAAAGTCATGGACAAGTTCGCCGCTGTCGTCGGCCGCAACTATCATCTCTTTGACTATGTCGGTGCACCCGATGCGGAACGTGTAATTGTTGTCATGGGTTCGGCCGCCGAAGCGGTGACGGAAACCATCGAATAC
>JAKJDA010000662.1:342-660 GCA_022706165.1 Candidatus Hydrogenedentota bacterium
TAAACGCGTTGCCCCCCTCGGTTAAGACCGTTGCCGTGCTTGACCGCACCAAGGAACCCGGCGCCGCGGGCGAACCCATGTTCATGGATGTCTTCACGGCAGTGGCTGAAGCGGTGATGGCGAAAACCGCGCCCTTTAAAGAACTCCCGGTCATGCTGGGCGGACGTTATGGTTTGTCTTCCCGTGAATTTACAGCCGCCATGGTCAAGGGCATATTTGATGAAATGGCCCTCGAAACACCTCGTAAGCGCTTTACTGTCGGCATCAAGGACGACGTTGGCAATACAAGCATCGACTATGATCCCAACTTTACCACGG
>JAKJDA010000663.1:0-314 GCA_022706165.1 Candidatus Hydrogenedentota bacterium
TAATCGCTGACCTGTGTTTCTTCCATGGCGGCCTCGTTGTTCTGTATGCTAAACGAACGTTAAGACATTTTACATGATGTTGGGCATGAGAATCAAATGTTTGCTGAAATGTCCGTTTCGCTGCGGCCAAATGCTTCTTGTAAGGCGCTCGGGAATCCACTAGATTTCCTACTGTAGTTGTGATATTTGATATGAGAAATGCTGAAGTATTGTAATTTTGTCAATATTCTATTATACTACACGAAGCTTTGGGAGGTGGCATCAATCCATGAGCAAGCATAGTCATGCCAAGCAAGAGCGGATTGTCGAGGCGG
>JAKJDA010000663.1:383-657 GCA_022706165.1 Candidatus Hydrogenedentota bacterium
TCAGGAAAAGGGAATGGCGATATTTTGGAATTCGTGTTGCCGGAGGAGAATTTTGAAGATATTCGCCTGGAACCGCCGAACCAGCAGGACCTCTTTGGGGAGCCGCCGGAGGACCATATATTGCCGTTTGATGAAGGCGCGGCGCCGCTATATGACATGACGAAATTGACCATTGCCATTCCATCCGATCTGCACGAGGCCTTGCGGCTTGCCGCGCGGGCAGAGGGTAAAACGCAGAATCAACTCATTAGCGAGATTCTTATCTCCGTTCTTT
>JAKJDA010000664.1 GCA_022706165.1 Candidatus Hydrogenedentota bacterium
CCCCACCCGTGGGAGGACGGCATCCTAGCCGAAGGACGGGCGGGGGGCAACCGGGGGCGGCTGGTCGCGGTCTTCATCGCCGGGTGCCGCCGGCCGTCGGCTGCCCAGACGGGCCGCGATGGCGGCTTTCAGATCGTCGATCCCGAGACCCGTCGCCGCCGAGATCCAGAGGCCGTCGGGAGCCACCAGCGCCGGGTCGGCGATCCGGTCCCGCTTGTTGAAGACCAGGAGCACGCGGTCGGGATCGACGCCGAGCTCGCGCAGCACCTCGTTGGCGATGTCGCGCTGCTCGTGCCACGCCGGGTGGCTGCCGTCCACGAGGTGGAGCACGAGGTCGGCGTCGGCCACCTCGGCGAGCGTGCTGCGGAACGACGCCACGAGGTGGTGGATGAACCCCACCGTGTCGGCCAGCAGCACCACCCCGCCCCGCGGGCCGAGATGCGCCTGGCGCAGACGCGGATCGAGGGTCGCGAAGAGGCGGTCCTCGGCGAGGACGCCGGCGCGGGTGAGGCGGTTGAAGAGCGTCGACTTGCCGGCGTTGGTGTAGCCGGCGAGCGCGACGATCGCCATCCCCCGCCGCCCGCGCCGCTGCTGGAGGCGCGTGCGTTCGATCTCGGCGAGCTCGCGCTTGAGCCGCTGGAGGCGATGGCGCAGC
>JAKJDA010000665.1:0-272 GCA_022706165.1 Candidatus Hydrogenedentota bacterium
GAGAACCCCGTTCAGCCATTCAAGCTGCTGGGTGCGTCCATTGATGCGTCCCATGCGCAGACTGGAGACCAACACGCGCGTTCCGTCGACGTAGCCGTCCCGGTTATCGTCTTTGAACCATATCTGGACCGGGCCAATATAGTTGCCGTTCACGAAGGTTGTTTCCGGCTTGACCCGGTAGCAGGCCCCTTTGAGAATCTGGGCTTCGCCGGCCAAAGCGAACCAAGGCTCTCGATCAAGCAGAATCGTCACCCGTGAGCCTGCGGTCAACC
>JAKJDA010000665.1:284-653 GCA_022706165.1 Candidatus Hydrogenedentota bacterium
GGCAAAGGTCACAACGGGTGTGGTGCTCACGATTTGCGTAATGTTCACTACCCGGGTGACTGTGTTGGCGGCGTTTCCTGCGAGGTCGGACACGTTGTACTCGACGGTGTAGGTGCCCGGAAGGTTCACGTTGACGGAATTTATGGTCACCATTCGCGACGTGATGTTCCCATCCAGGCTGTCCCAAGCCGTGGCGCCGGCATCGACGTAGTCGAGCGACCATTCCTGGGATATCACAGGTGATCCCAAGAGCGTGATGACGGGCTTTGTGTTGTCCACGGTTAGAATATTCGCGCCGGAACTGGCCGCAGACGCCTGATTTCCTGCCAGGTCAGATGCACTGCCGGCAGTTATGTCGACGCGGATGGT
>JAKJDA010000666.1 GCA_022706165.1 Candidatus Hydrogenedentota bacterium
GACCGGGGCGAACAGCGCCCGCTCGTCGGCCAGCGCAGCCGCGACCCATGCCTCGTCGTCGCGCCGGTTTGCGGCACGGTCCAGCGGGCTGCCGGTATAGGCATTGGGGCGCGAGGCTGGGAACATGGCTTTCGTGCCTACCTCGCACGCTGGGCGGGTTGCGGCAACAGGCGGGAAGCCTGATATAAGGGCCCGGGAGGCTGGCGGCGGACGGCCGCCCCGCCAACCCGGTCAGGTCCGGAAGGAAGCAGCCGTAACGGGTTGCGTACGGGTCGTCGTCCTGTCTGCGCTCTCCCCTAAAAATCGCTGCGGGCTAAAGCCTTGGTCATGCGACGAACGGTCGTTGACGTTTGTCGATATTCCTGTTTTGTTCTCATTTGCGAACGACAGGAGCACGCCATGAGCATCGCCGACCTCGCCAAGGATTTCACCGCTTTGTGCGCCCAAGGCGCCGGCGACGCCGCGGGCGAAAAATATTGGGCCGATGACGTCGTCAGCATCGAGGCGATGGACGGCCCCATGCACGAATTGCGCGGCAAGGCCGCCGTGAAAGGCAAGAGCGCGTGGTGGTTCGACAACCACACCGTCCATGCCGTCGAGGTGAAAGGCCCCTATGTGAACGGCGATCAATTCGCCC
>JAKJDA010000667.1 GCA_022706165.1 Candidatus Hydrogenedentota bacterium
TTCCGGGCCGTTCCACACCGCCGCCGGCCACGGTAATCACCCGTTCGATCAGGCCGCGGCCCTGTGGCAGCAGTTCGCCAATCTGAGCCAGTGTTGCCACGTTGAAACAGGCCATACCCGCGTCGCTTGGCAATCCGCCCGATGGCACCTCGCGTCCCAGCAGCGCCGTGCTCAGCATCTTTTCCGCGCCCTGGGGGTATTTGGTGGCAAGCCGCTGCACTGAGATGGGGGCGCCGGCTGGTACGGCGCGCATCATCGCTTCTATCGCCTCCGGCTTGTTGTTTTCCACCGCACCCGTGACGCGCAGGGCGATTTGAATGCCGGCAATGATCTTCCCGGACTGTTCCATCATGACGCGATAATCCGTGGTCAGGTACGGTTCGCATTCGCAACCGTTGACCACTACCGCGTCGATGCGTTTTCCTTCGGGAACCTTCATTTTAACGTGGGTGGGGAACGCGGCGCCGCCAAGGCCGACAATGCCGGTGTCCTGGATGGCCCGGATGAGTTCATCCGGCCCAAGCGCTGAAATGTCCCGGGGTGTACTGTGGATATCGTCCTGGTCCGCCTCCGGATTGTATCGGATGGTGATTGCCGGCGCCAGGTCGCCCTTCGGGTTCAAGGCGAGATCGACTG
>JAKJDA010000668.1 GCA_022706165.1 Candidatus Hydrogenedentota bacterium
CGATGGATTCGATGACGTTGGAATCGCTCCCGAGCGGCGCGTTTATGGGCCCACCAACGCCGGAAACGCGTTGCGATGAAGCGGACCGACGCGGCGTTACGGGGTCTGCAGCGACCGCAACAGATTTTCAAAACGATCGGCGCTTTCCCGGAGCCCGCCGCACCGGTTGCGCGCAAGCCACAATTGCCGGTGCTCCGGAATAAGCGGCGCCAGTTCCTCGGCCAGCGCGCGCCGGACATTGGCGGGCAATTTTGACGTCGCGACGCCGTCGGGCCTGGCCGAGACGGCACGCAAACTTCATCACGGCGATCTGCTGTCGGTATTCGCGCACGATTAGGTCAGCGTCGGGGCGGCCCATTTGAGCTTCGGACAATTTTACGGAAAGAGCATTTAGGTAGTCGATCGTCGCTTGCAGCGTTTCCCGGGTGATGGACTTTGCAGGCGTTTTCGCAAGGGGCTCTTCGGGCTGGAGCTGCAGCAAGGTGTAGAAGACCGTCCCGTTGCTCACCGTGGCGCCCGTGCGAAGGTAGGCGTTGCCGAGATCGTGCGCGAACGAACCCATGACGCGCGCGGCGTCCTGAAACGCGAACTCATCCAGCGCGCGCGGCAGGTTCATGTCCTTG
>JAKJDA010000066.1:0-6849 GCA_022706165.1 Candidatus Hydrogenedentota bacterium
TTTCGCCCGGATTGGGCTACCTCCGGTTCGATGATCAGGAGATTCGCGTCGTGGGTGATGATGCCGAGCAGGATGGCGCCGAGCGCGCGGTTGATTTTCACCGCGTAGTAGCGCGTCGAGGCGACGGGGTTGTGTTCGAGCGGATCGGCCACCGTCACTTCATGTTTTTTCTTGTCGTAGCCGCTGAGCACGACAAAATGGCCCGCCGGCTCGCCGCGCACGTCGTCGTAGTCGCTGTTGACGCCGTATTCACGCGCCGTGCGGTACAGATACGTCGCGGAGAGACCGGTGAGAATCGGCACGCCCCTTTTTAGATAGCGCTGGATGAGGGCGGCGGTAAGGTCCTCAAAACGCAGTTTGCCGCCCAGCGCGAGAAATTCCAGATACCAGCGCGTGGCCTGCCGGATGCGGGAAGGCTTTCCTGCTTCCGTCGCCTGCGCCCTGAGGCGGTCCGGGAGATTTCGCGCGAGGGGGTTGAACCAGGTCGGGTCGAACATGTGCAGGTTGTACGTGTAGATGGTGGCCTTGTACCCCCGGCGCAAGGCATGGCAGGCAAGCAGCACCGCGAGGGTTCCGCCGCGCTTGAGTTGTGGCGTTTCCGCAATAAGCTGCGGCAACGGCATGACATCGCCGTAATAACGATAGATGGCATGAAGGCACGTCGGCCCGCAGGTCACATCGTCCGGTTGCGGCAATATATCTAGCCAAAGACGCGTTTGCATGTTCGTAACAGCGCTGTTGATCCGGTATCGCCAGCCCGATTCTACGCCAGCCGCCTAGCGTTGGCAAACGAACCAACCGGGCCGAAGATGGCGCGTGCGGCGATCATGCGCGGATATATGGGAACCCCTGTTTGATCCATCCTCCTCCGAGAACACGGTCGGCGCGATACAGAACGACGGCTTGTCCGGGCGTGACGGCCCGGAGAGGCGTCTCAAACAAGACGTCCGTTGTGGCGTCGGCCAAAACGGTGGCGCGTGCGGAAACCGGACGCTGACGATAGCGCGTCTGGGCTTCGCACGCAAAGGCTTCTCCGGCTTCCGGCGCTCCAGCCTGCCACGCCATATCGGCCGCGCGAAGTCCCGCGACGTCCAGATCGACGGGATTGGAGGACAGAACCACTTCGGCACGGTCGGGGCGAAGCGCGACCACGTACGCGCGCGCGCCCAGCCCGAAACCGAGACCGCGCCGCTGACCGATGGTGTAGTGGTGGACGCCTTCGTGACGGCCAAGCACATGCCCGTGGATGTCGACAAACGCGCCTTCCAACGAATAGGCGCCGAATCGGAGCCGGAGGGATTCGGCGAAACCTTCGCCGGGATTTTCGAAACACACGTCCTGACTTTCGGGTTTTTCGGCAGTGGGCAACGCATAGCGGCGCGCAAGTTCACGCACTTCCGGCTTTGTCATCGCGCCGAGCGGAAAGAGCGTTTGCGCGAGGTGACTTGGGGTGAGGGGGAAGAGAAAATACGATTGGTCTTTTTGCGCATCCACGCCCCGCGCGAGTGCAGGTCCCGCATCGGTCATGACAACGCGCGCATAGTGGCCCGTGGCGATGCGGTCCGCGCCGAGCGATCGTGCGCGCTCCAGCAGAACCCCCCACTTCAGGTGCAGGTTGCACATCACGCAGGGGTTCGGCGTGCGCCCCTGGGCGTATTCGTCCCACGAATAGCGCAGCACGCGCTCCTCAAACGCTTCGTGACAACTCAGGACGTAGTGCGCTATGCCCAAGTGCGACGCCGTGGCGCGCGCTGCGGCAATGCCATCGCCGCCACAACACTTCAGCGTGCTATTGCCGTCATTGCAGGGCCGGAGTTGCAGCGTCGCGCCGATCACATCATGGCCCTGCTCCAACAACAGCGCCGCGACAACGCTTGAATCGACGCCGCCGCTCATCGCGACGACCACCCGTCCATGGTTCATTGCCGCGCCTCCCGCAATCGTGCCATCACCCGCACAAGCGCTTCGACGGTCGTGCGTACGTCTGTTTGCGTATTGGTCTTGCCGAAGGAGAAGCGGACGGCGCTGCGCGCCTGTTCGGGCGTCTGACCCATTGCCCGAAGCACATGCGACGGCTCGCGCGACGCGCTTGTGCATGCGGAACCGGCGCTCACCGCAATGCCCTCGAGATCGAGCGCCATAACAACCATGTCGGCCTCGACGCCGTCGAAACGGATGCTCGATGTATTCGGCAGACGCGCGGCGTCGCGCGCATTGACAGAGGCCCCGCCGATACGCGCAAGAACTTCGGTCTCCAGGCGATCGCGCAGGCCGTGCACAGCATCAGCGTCGGTTGTCAGGCTTGTTGCGGCCCGCTCGCACGCGACGCCAAAGCCGACAATGCCCGCGACATTTTCGGTGCCGGCGCGTCGTCCGTCTTCGTGTCGGCCCCCGCGCAAAAGCGGAGTAAACGGCGTTTCGCGACGAACGTACAACGCCCCAACGCCTTTGGGGCCGTAGAGCTTGTGGGCGCTGAGGGAAAGCAGATCGACCTGTAGTTGCTTGACGTCGATAGGCACACGGCCCGCCGCTTGAATCGCATCCGTGTGCACGATGCCGCCGTGCGCATGGGCGAGGTCGACGACTTCGCGCAGAGGTTGCAGCGCGCCGGTGTCATGGTTTGCGAGCATGACGGAAACCAAAAACGAAGCGTGGGGGAAAAGCGCGTCGAGAGATTCCCGTTCCAAACATCCGTTTCCATCCACGGGCGCCCGCCGCACGCCTGCCCCGCGAGACGCCAGATGTTCTGCCGGCCCCAGCACCGCGAGGTGTTCGACTGCGCTGACAACAAGCGTAGACGCCGAAATCCCCATCATGCCGCCCACAAGCGCCGCGTTGGTTGACTCCGTGCCGCCGCCGGTAAACACGATCTCATCGGGCTCGGCGTTGATGAGCGCGGCAACCTGGCGCCGGGCCCGGTCTATGGCAACGCGCGCCTCGCGTCCCCAGGCGTGCACGCTCGACGGATTTCCGAAGGAATCCCTCAAATAGGGCAACATCGCCTCGAGCGCCGCCGAATCGACCGGCGTCGTCGCGTTATGGTCAAGATAAATCCGGGACATCGCGCCCTGTTGACGTTCTCGATTCCGCCGCAATTCCGGCGAGTCGGTTGCAATCAAAAAACGCACACATGGGATAGAATGCGCGATTGTTCCCGCTCGAACGCCTGCACAGAGCCGTCGTGCGTGGCAAATACAAACACCATCGTAGACGGGCCGCGGAGTTTCTTGCCGGGACCAAGCTCTTTGTTGAACGCGCTCCACAGCCCCAGCGAAAGCGGATCGGAATCGCCGACCAGCGCGGATCCCGCCATCGAACTATTCGGGGCTGACACGAAACCTATCCCTCGGCAGGCATCCTCGTTCCACAACAAGGCCCCTGCTCCCGTCAGGTAGCGCCAGGGGTGGGCGTCTCGGATCAACGGAACGCCATACGTGAACATGCTGTTAAGACGCCAGGGGCGAGTGTCGGCATTGCGCACCCAGAGACACTGCGTCGCGATCCAGGAATCGTCCTGCTTGGGGGCCCAAACGCGCCACGCGCCTTGGTACGCGCAGATGCGTCCGTCCGCGGAGGCTTCTTTCTCCAGGACGAAATCGATGACCTGCACGCGCTCATTCTCGCCAAAGGCCAGACTCACCAAGCGGTCGGCTGCGGGCCAGGTTTCGCCTCCGCCAGGGAAGACTTGATGGACATACCCTCCAAGTTCGACGAAGGGGACGCCGTCCATTGCAATCCGGAGGCCGGTCCCGCCGGCAGAGGCTTCGAGGCGCAGTGGGCCGCTTTCAATCATGAGGCCCTTGGCAAGGGCGACGGGCTCCATCGTCGGCGCTTTCGAGAGCCAGTCCACTACCTTCGGTTCAGGCAACTGAAACGAAAACGAACGGGCGCGAACCTTGTTCCTGGGCTTTTTCGACGCGGGCAGGGTTTTCCGGAAGTCATCCCGATACAATCCGATTTTTTCGACGGGGATGGGCTTGAATCCCTGGGCGTACGCCGGTGAATCGTCCCGCAGGCGGTAATCATCGCGGGCGGCATCGACAAACAGCGGATCCGCCACGACGGAGTGTGCGTCCTGTCCGGTTTCTTGCCATTCCTCCCAGGATATTTTCTGTATGGTATTTCCATTGTACACGCCGTGATTCACGCGGATTGGCTTGCCGTAATGGTGGATCGTGTTGTAATCGAAAACGGACGTCTCGTCGTCGTACCAGATGAGAGAATACACAACGGCCGAACCGGGCCTTTTCTCCGCGCTCTCCGGCCCGGAAAAATCGTCAGACCTATACGTCGCGATGTTGCGTAGAAAACGATTGCCCGCAGGCCGCCACGGATCATCCCCCATCGTCAACAGTTCGGGATAGCGAGTCGCGTACGGCGGCTCCTGGTAGTTCACCTCGTTGAGGCCGTCGAACATGGTCTTGCTGAGTTGAGTTTTCCACCATTCGGAATTGCGGGCGTCGGTGTAGTAGGCCGGAATGCAGTCCACAAACACGTTGTTCTCGAACACGTTGTCGCGCCCGCCGCCCACCAATGCGCCCGCCAACGGCACGCGATAGACGATGTTTCCGAACACGGTCGTGCCGCTGGCCAGGTCGTCGAGGTAGATGCCAAACGTCCCGGCGGGAGATTCATATACATAGCGTCCGTTGGGCTGCGGCTGCCAGATGTTCTTCAGGCCAAACCCGTAGATATCGTGGAAAATGTTGTAGCGGATGATGTTCCCGCGCTGGGTCCAATTGCGGCCCATGTAGTAGGCCCCGTTGTCGGCGCCGGCCTTGTTCACGTGGTGGATGTCGTTGTATTCGACAATGTTGTCGTTGCCGCCGAGCATGATCGCGATGTGGGGCGCATCGTGGATCAGGTTATGCGCCACGCGCATGCCCACGCCCGAAATCAAAATGCCCGGCTCGTAGGTCTTGTGGACTTGCCCAATGCCGTGTATATGATTGTTCTCAACAACGTTCTCGCTGGATTCCAGCGTTTTTCTGTCGCCGCCTTGGATAAACACGCCGCCGCGTCCGGTCCCGGAGATATCGTTGCTTACAATGGATATGCGATGGCCGTTTGCGACATGGATGCCGAAACCGCCCGTATTTTTGATCGTGTTCCCGGCGACGTTGATGTCGTGGCAGTCGCGGAGGGAGACGGCGTGCTCCTCCGTCGCTTCCATCGAGAGACGCTCAATCGTCACGTAGGCCGCATGGTCAAACAAGAACAGGTTTTTGATTCGCGGCGCCACGACTTCTCTTGGCGCCCCTTTCTTTTCGGGCTGAAAATAAAGGATGCCGGTGCGCGGGTCGGCGTGCCATTCGCGGGGAGCGTCCAATTCTTCAAACACATTTTGGAAGAAGAAACGGCGTCCTTGGCCGACAGGATAGGCAAATTGCTGGTCTAGCGTGACGGTGCGCGTCGTCAGATCGATTGCCGAGATCGACGCGATCGTATGTATCCAGTTATAACTGGGCCAGATCGACGCCTGCGCGTCTTCAGGATGTTTCCACCGGGCGGGCCTATCGCCTTGATAGCGGAACGCGGAACGCGAGGAAGAATCCGGCGCCGTCGCGGCGACGTAGGCCCACTCGCCGTCAGGCATCCAGCCCTTCTTCTCGTTGGGCCAACGCGCTAGCGTCTGGCGTACGCCGTCACAGAAGAGCGCCTTCATCGACGATGCCGCAAGCCCCGATCGCCGCAGATCGCTCTGCCAGATTTTCGCTGTATAGGGCGTCCAATCGGAAATCCGGACGCCGCCAAAGAGGCGGACCGTTTCGGCCTCGTATGGCCGAATGACGAGCGGGCGTTCCGATGTGCCGGAGATTTCCGCATCGATGACGATGGCCTCTGGGACGAAGTATTCGCCGCCCCGCAGGTAGATGACCGCCGGCTCCTGGAGTTCGCACGGTCGCGCCCCAGGCTCGCGCAGTCGCGCAACGGCGCGGTGGATCGTAGCATAAGGGCCATCCGTGCCTGTCGCGTTGGGCGCAGGCAGCGCCCCCGACCATGCGTCGTTGCCCGAGGGCGCCACGTAAAAGGCGACCTCCGCGCGACTCGGAGCCGGAACCGCCAACAGGATCGTGGCCGTCCCCAGAGCAAACATCACGCCAGAAAAGCGGCCCGCAATTTTCATGATCCACCCCCCTACGGTGACGACGTTAACGGCAAGAGTCACTTTGCCTAACGGGGGAATGGATTGCAAGCTTGCTTCACCGCAGACGCTTGGAGCGCGATCGCGTCTCGCTGCGTGGAGCCAACGCGCGACGAGGGCGCCGCCGCGAACGTAGCGCATGCCATGCGAAACGCCGTTTCCCATCCACCAACTACGCCATGGTCCGCTTTTTAGGTGCGCGCTTTGAGAAACGCCTCGATGATTTCGCATGCTTCACGGGCTTTTTGCTCGTCGATGCGCTGACCTTCGATGACGGAACGCTGAAAATCAATGGAACTCGCGACGCCGCTATCCTCAACGAATCCCAGGCTCATCGTTTTCTTCAGGAAATAATACACGATGCCCACGATCGCCCCTACCCCAAATGTGAAGACGCCGAAAAGAATGCCCAGCGCCACGGCTTCTTTCCACGGTTTGCGGTACCCATAAAACGTGGAGCTCACTTTGCTGATCGGAATGATGCGCCGGAAACTCCCCGCCAGGGAACCCTGTTCGAACAGCACCCTGTCTGGATAGACGTGGATGGAAACGATAGGGCTTATCCCCAACAAGGCGAGCAGCCAGGAGAGAAGCCCTCCCGCCCGGCCGTGAATCTCGATGTTGGGTTTGTCCTGTTGCGGTTCGAGCGTGCAGTGCCATGACTTGATGACGTACGTGGACATAGTTCCCTCCCGTATGCTTCG
>JAKJDA010000066.1:6859-10559 GCA_022706165.1 Candidatus Hydrogenedentota bacterium
CTGATTCCCTGGACACGAATGCGCGGCGGACCGACGATGTGTTTTTCGGGACATGACGCCGATAGCCTCCCTACGCCATCGCTCGCTGGCCCCATCTCCGATGAGGTTGCCCCGACATTCCTCGACGGCCCCCCTCGAGCCTGAATAAAACGCCTTCCTGCGCGAGGGACGAACGCCATCAAAACCATCTCCGGTTCCATCGGCAATGCTAGTCTACCATGTCTATGAAACGGTTGCAACGCATATGTCGGGTCCGATGAAATCGTGCGAAATGCAATGCCGCGCACTATACTCCCGTCCGCATCTCTCAACGTGGCGATCGGTTGCACTACAGTCGAGGAGAGCCCATGAAATTCACGGCAAAAT
This sequence comes from Candidatus Hydrogenedentota bacterium, assembly GCA_022706165.1. Taxonomy (GTDB): domain Bacteria; phylum Hydrogenedentota; class Hydrogenedentia; order Hydrogenedentales; family SLHB01; genus JAKJDA01. The sequence goes on from JAKJDA010000066.1 coordinate 7,226, forward strand.
GGATTTGGAAGAAACAGGCGAATTACAACGCGTACAACCAGACGATTCTGGCGCGCCGCACGTTCCATGCCCCGCGCGTGCGGGAGGCGACCGTTGCGATCGCGGCGGACAGCTTTTATAGGTTGTACATCAACGGCGAGTGGGTGAACGACGGCCCCTGTCGCAGTTGGCCCAAGCATTACCAATATGACGTTATTGATGTGACGCCGTATCTGCGCATAGGGGACAACGAGGCGTTGATCGTGGCGCGCTATTTCGGCGCGGGCACGTTTCATCAGGTTCCGCAGCAAGCCGGCCTTCTCGCCCAGTTCGATATCGCGCCGGAAAAGGGGAAGCCTATTGTCGTCGGGACGGACGCCTCCTGGCAGGTCGCCGAGGCCGAGGGGTGGGCGCGCATGACCCCCAAGGTCAGCATCCAGATGGAGCCGTGGGAGCACTACGATGCACGGCGCGCCCAGACGGCCCGTTTCGGCCCCGCAGCCGAATTGTTTGCGGCGGATCAAGGCCCGTGGAAAGACCTCAACCCGCGCGATGTCGCACTCCTTACGCGACAGCCCTTCGCCCTCAAACGCTTTCACGGCGCGAACGTCGTGCGGCCCAGAACTCTAGGCCCCACTTTCCTCACCGCACACATGTTGCATCCCGGTCTCGTCGAGGCGAACCATTCCTGCAGCATGGCCCACGCGCTGGCGACGACGATCGTCGCGAAAAGAACAGGGACAGTGACCCTGGATTTCCCATTCCACGACGTGACGGTCAATGGATCCGCGGGCAAGAACGGAGTGTTTCGCGTCAAGGCGGGACGCAACCTGCTGTTCGCCGCCTATCGCGTCGTCTGTACGCATGACAAGGACGCCCACATCCGTTCGCTTCAACTGGGCGGCGCCTCCCTTGAAAATCCGTTAACCGGCAGGCGCGACATGCCGTGGTGCTATGCTACGCTTCCGGAGACCGCCTACGTCGGCAACGACATGATTTTCATGGGGCATAAAGACCCTGTTCGGGATGACGTCGAGGTTGCAGCGAAGAGGAGGCTGGAAGAATGGCGCGCCGCGATTCATGACGAATCCACCTTTAAGACCGTCACGAAAGGCGCGGCGAAACCTGTGCCGCGCGACTGCTTCTTCACCGAGGACGCCGCGCTCGATTTCTTTGCCCGCGACCCGATTGCCCCGGCGCACAGCCTGATCGCTTCGCCGGAAGCCTTGATGCACGATACGCCTGAAGCTACGGTCGTGAAACCGTCGCGCGACGGCGATATTGAATTGGCCTATGATTTCGGCGAGCAGACCTGCGGCTACTATAGTCTTGACATCAGCGCGCCCGCAGGCACGATTGTCGATATCTTTTCACTCGAGTACATCTCCGACGACGGCGCAGTCCAACTTCCGTGGGGCAACCGAAACGGGATGCGGTATGTCTGTCGTGAAGGCCGCAATCAGTTCGTCTCGTTGAGGCGGCGAGCGGGCCGCTACGTCTTCATCACGCTGCGTGCTATGACCGGGCCTGTAGAATTGCGCAAGGTGTCGTTGATCGAGTCCACGTATCCGGTCAACCACGCAGGCAGTTTCGCGTGCAGCGATCCGCATCTCGACAGGATCTGGGAGATCAGCGCCCGCACGTTGAAGCTCTGCATGGAAGACACCTTCACCGATTGCCCGCTCTACGAGCAGACCCTCTGGGTGGGCGATGCGCGCAATGAGGCCCTCTTCGCGATGACGGCCTTTGGTGCGGAAGACCTTGCCAAACGTTGTGCGACCTTGACGGCGCAGTCGCTGGACCTCTTTCCGATGGTCGGATGCCAAGTGCCTTCGGCGTGGGAGTGCATTCTTCCCGCGTGGAGTTTCCTGTGGGGAATTTCCGTGTGGGACTGCTACTTCTACAGCGGCGACGAGAAGTTCTTGCGGAAAATGTGGCGGTATGTGAAGGCGAATCTCAAGGGCACGGAGAGATTGTGCGCAGACAAGGGCCTCTTTAGCGCTCCTTACTGGAATCTGCTGGAATGGGCCGGAAACGACGATAACCACCGAACTGTCATTCACAACAATCTGTTGATTGTCGGCGCAATCGATGCCGCGTTGAAGTGCGCCGTCGTCTTGAAAGACGCCGCGACGCAGAAATGGTTGCGGGCGTTTCGCGCGCGAATCATCAAGGCGACGACTGCCTATTGGGACACGCGCAAACGCGCCTACCCCGACAGTATCCACGAGGATGGGACGATTAGCCCCGTTACCTCGCAGCATACGAGCATGCTCGCACTCCTGCACGACGTGATTCCGGAAAAGGATCGCAAGCTTGCGCTGAAGAACTGCCTGACGCCGCCGGAGGGAATGATCCGGATCGCATCGGGCTTTGCCATGATGTTCATGTATGAGGCACTGGAAAAAGAAGGCTGCAACGATGACATCCTTGCCTCGATGCGCGAATCGTACTTGCCGATGCTGAAGGCAGGCGCGACAACAGTATGGGAAGTCTTTCCATCCAGTTGGGCGCGCCCCGAAGGTTTCCCCACCCGCAGTCATTGCCACGCATGGTCGAGTGCGCCGGTCTATTTCCTGAACCGGATAACACTCGGGATTCGGCAGACGTCAGTCGGCGGCGCTGCCTATGCGATCAGCCCGTGGGTGAAGGACCTCAATTTCGCAAAGGGTGTGAGCGCGACGTGCAACGGCCCCGTGTCTGTTCGTTGGGAGAAGAACGAAAAGAATCTTGCCGTGATTGCCTCGGCGCCTGTGGGCGTGAAACTGAAGTTCGTGCGCAATGAGACGCACCGGGGGATGACCATCACGTTTAACGGGAAAGTTGTTCGTTAGCAGTCGTAAGAGTTGGCCCAACAATAAGGCGGATTGCCTTGGGGATAAGCGAAATCTCCAGCGGCAATCCGCCAGGTTGTTCTCCGTCGATGTTGACGAGGACATTGCTGTCCGAGCGCGCGGTGATATGTTTGGCGCGGATGTACCGCACTTTGTCGACGCGACGGTGCAGGCCGCCGAGATAGACCTTGGGGAGATTGACGAACGACTCGATTTTTCCGACGTCGCCGATGACGTAGACATCAAAAAGGCCGTTGTCCAACTGTGCAAAGGGCGCGACGTGCATGCCGCCGCCGTAGTATTGGCCCTTTGCGACGATGATGTTGCTGAACACGCCGCGCAACGGCTCGCCGTCGAAAGTCAGTTCCATCTCTGCGTTCGTATGGGTCGCGATGGCGGTGAGCACGCCCCATAGAAACGACGCAAACCCGCCGAAGAACTTGCTGGATGCATTCACGCGCCGCACGACTTCGCCACCGATCCCAAAATCGGTGATGTTCATAAAGTGGCGTGTCTGTGTT
>JAKJDA010000669.1 GCA_022706165.1 Candidatus Hydrogenedentota bacterium
CCCCTCCTTGGCCTTGGTTTGCGCCCTGGCCTTTGTTTTCTCTGCTTCTGCGATGATTTTCTTGAAGCCCTTCACATCCGGCGCGGCAAGCGGTTGCAAGAGGATGTTTTTACCATCCGTGAAAATGGCGAACTTCGTACCCGTGCGCAGACCAATCACCTTCCGCGTCACCTCTGGAATCACAATCTGCCCCCGCGAAGAAAGCCGGGTCAATTCAAAGTGCATTCGCAGCCTCCATTTATAAGATGATCTTATATATTCACTTTACCCGAGGAAGGAAACGCTGGCAAGGCGATTCCTGGAAATAATCTAAATTTAACGCGGACGGGATCGAACCGCTCCTGCCCGCGTGCGAAGAATGAGCGCCAAAGGGCAGGAAGTGGGGCGGCCTGGCCAGAAATCCGACCCAGCCGCTCGGCGCGGCGGCCTTGCCGCACGCGCCGACCTCCCGACCCCGCAGGAACCCCCGCGCATCGCTTCCGCCGATCCGTGCCGCAAATCCTTGTACCCCAGCCTGAAAGTTCGCGCCTCCCGAGCTCGTCGCGCCGCCGCTGAACACCCTTGCCAAACCAACGGCGTAGCCGCCGCCCCCGATCTGTCCGCCGGGAAAAAG
>JAKJDA010000670.1 GCA_022706165.1 Candidatus Hydrogenedentota bacterium
TCTGTAAATGCCGCAACGCTTCGGGCAACTCCCGCTTTAACGCGGCCAAAAAATCGCGACGCGAAGCAACGCCGGCATCGTTGGGTCGCGGACGGCAAACGAGAACAATCGAGGATGCTAACGCGTTCGTATCGCGGCCGACGTTTCGCGTAGCCAGTTCTGAACGCATCGGCCACGTTCCCGTCACCTCAAAGCCTGCATGCATTAGTCCAGCCAACATGGTTTCCCAGCCTGTCGAGACGCGGCCAGTGGGCGTTTCTGAACCAGCTTCATCGCTTTCGTCTGCTTCTTCTTCTGATTGCTTAAAGGCGTAATACACAGTGGTCGGGAATGTCTGGTCGGCGGATTTGCGCAAACACGAGAAAGCTTTGCCTAATCCGTCCTCAAAAAACTTCGTTGCCCGGTCGGTTTCACCATCAAACCTGTATGGCGATGCCACCAACTCCGCTTCCTTTGGCACAAGCATTGTTCCAAAGAGTTGAGGATAGATGTCGCGCAAAGATTTCCGCAGCCATACGTAGAAAAAGTCGGACAGATCCGCATAGCTGATGTTGTCGTAATAAGGCGGATCGGTAGAAAACAGCGGGGCAATTGAAAGGTCCGACAGTCGA
>JAKJDA010000671.1:0-300 GCA_022706165.1 Candidatus Hydrogenedentota bacterium
AGAAGGCGGACGCGGCCCTGCCGCAGTGGGCGCGGGAGGGCTGGCGCTGGCGCATCCTCTACCTGCGCGGGCTGATTGACAGCGAGCTCGCCCGCAACGGGGGAAAGATGGAGGGGGACACCCTCCGCGCCGCCTTCAACGAGCTGACGGAAATCTACCACGCGGCGGACGCGCTGCCGTCCGTGCGGCCGAAAGTCCTTCCCTGAGAGATATGGCGAATTTTAATGCCGGAATGGCGTATTCAGAAGGAAGACGCCGGGGACGGGCCCTGAGGTGGCACGGGCTTCCAGCCCGTGTCTT
>JAKJDA010000671.1:349-611 GCA_022706165.1 Candidatus Hydrogenedentota bacterium
GCCGCCGCGTATGTTTCCGGGGGGCGGGAATCAGCCCGCGGTGAGCAGGCCCATGAGCGCCGCGAACTGCGCGTTGACGGGCGGCGTGGACGGGTAGCGCAGGAACTCCACATGGCCGTCCATGAACAGGACGTTGCAGCCGCCGGGGATGTGGCTGAAGTCCGCCGTGTTCGTGCTGAGGAAATCGGTCATCACGAAGACCTGGCTCTGCGCCTGCGCGGACGCGCCGGGATTGTTGATGTCCGTGATGAGGAAGCGCTCG
>JAKJDA010000672.1:0-238 GCA_022706165.1 Candidatus Hydrogenedentota bacterium
GACCGCGTGCCGATGGACTACTGGGGCACGGCGGAGGCGACGGAGCGACTGTGCAATCATCTTGGCTGCGACCCGGAGGCGGCGTTCGCGCGGCTGCACGTCGATCGGCCGCTGACGGTGGGCGGGCGTTATGTCGGTCCGAAGCCGCCGGCGGACACGGACATCTGGGGCATCCGCTCGCGGAAGATCGCCTATGCCGACGGCATCTACAGCGAGCCGACGAACGCGCCGCTGGCCG
>JAKJDA010000672.1:366-609 GCA_022706165.1 Candidatus Hydrogenedentota bacterium
TGCCGGAGGCGGTCCGCGGCAAGGACGACCGCATCGTCCGCGGCGGCGGGAGCGAGCCGTTTCTCGTCTATTGCAGGTTGCGCGGGCTGGAGCAGGCCTTCATGGACCTGGCGCTCAACCCGGAGATCGTTCACTACTGCCTCGACAAGCTGTTCGACCTGGCCTACGAGGACACGCGGCGCATCTACGAGGCGATTCCCGGTCGGGTCGAGATTTCGTATGTGGCGGAGGACCTCGGTTCGC
>JAKJDA010000673.1 GCA_022706165.1 Candidatus Hydrogenedentota bacterium
ATAAACCAGAAGAAAGCGAAATTTATATCGTTGAAGGCGATAGTGCAGGTGGGAGTGCCAAACAGGGTCGTGACCGCCATTTTCAGGCTATTTTCCCTTTGCGCGGTAAAATTTTAAACACTGAGCGGGCTCGCCTTGATCGGATCGTGGCTAGTGATGAACTCAAAAATTTAGTGATTGCGCTTGGTTGTGGGATTGGCGATAGTTTTGATGAGACAAAATTACGTTATCATCGCATTATTTTAATGACTGATGTTGATGGTGAACATATTACTACTCTGGGACTGACTTTTTTCTTTCGCCATTTACCAGAGGTCATCGAAAAGGGTTATCTGTACGTGGCAATGCCACCTCTTTTTAAAATTACTTTTAACAAAGAGGAGTTTTATGCTTACAGTGAAGAAGAGCGTGAGATGCAGATTAAGAAAATTTTGGCAACAAACCCTAATGCCAAAATTGGCATCCAGCGCTACAAAGGTTTGGGGGAAATGAACCCCGAGCAACTCTGGAGCACTACCATGAATCCAGCAAGTCGCGTGCTGAAAAAAATTGATATTGAAGATGCTAATAAAGCTGACACTACATTTGATGTGTTAATGGG
>JAKJDA010000674.1:0-325 GCA_022706165.1 Candidatus Hydrogenedentota bacterium
CAGATCGTCTCCCTCCTGCAATCCATCGTCAGCCTTGCCCAGAGTTTTTTATCCCTATTCGGTATGAGTTCGCTCAATAAGAGCAGCTAAATAGCAGCTGACATCGTAAGCATGGCCGAACACTTTCCCGGTGGGTTGCCGTACCAGTCGGCGGTGTGCATGTCTTGTTCCTCGTAGACATCTTGACCTCCGTAAGGGATACTCCTATAGTATTCCTACGGCTTAGTTCTTTTTCGGGGGGATGGCGAGGTCTATCTTGCTGCGGTCAGCGAAGACTGTAAGCGGATGCCGCAGTCTCGCGTCTAGTTAACGGGGGAGAGCTGTG
>JAKJDA010000674.1:335-595 GCA_022706165.1 Candidatus Hydrogenedentota bacterium
TATATGTGAAAAATACTGTAGATAGTATTTTCAACAGCGAACCGTCACGCTCCAAAGTCACAAGACCACGAGTGGAGAAAAAACTCCTCCCTCCTTCATTTCTTCTCCTCCCTCCGTGTTTTCTCCGTGCCCTCCATGTCTCCGTGGTGAGTCTTACTCTTCTCTTTGTCGCCTTCGCGCACGCCGCACCAGCCCACGCAGCCACCTGGTATGTCGACATCGACAACAGCAACCCCACCAAAGATGGCACCACCTGGACC
>JAKJDA010000675.1 GCA_022706165.1 Candidatus Hydrogenedentota bacterium
GGCGATCCTGGCCGTAATGGACGACGTGGCGGCGCGGTGCCGCGTGGACCGCAAACGCGTCCTGCTGACGGGATTCTCCGCCGGCGGATATCCGCTGTATTACACCGGGCTGCGGCATCCCGAACGGTTCCGCATGCTCATCGCCCGCGCGTGCAACAGCGACATGAATCTGTTTGAGAAAACCCCCCTGACCGACGAAGTGAAGAAGATGCCCATCCTGATTTTCTGGGGCAAGGACGACCTGAGCGAGATTTCCCGCCAGAGCTGGCAGGCGTTCCGCTGGTTGCGATACCACAAGTTCTACGAGGCCCGCCAGATGAACACCAAGGGCGGACACCTGCGCCGCCCCGAGATTGCCTGGGAAAAATGGCAGCAGCAAATGGCGAAGGAAGAAGGCAATAGGCAATAGGCAATCGCGAATTGTGCCTCGGCTGGGTGCCACCCTCAAGCGTTGTGTGCTTGAGGGTGTCTTCCGCACGGCCAGGCAAACAGCGCTTGGCCGTGGCACCCAATCCGAAATCCGCATCCAAAATCCAAAATACTTCTCCCTTTGCCACGGATCGCGCGAAAAAGAACCCCCGCTTCACCGCGG
>JAKJDA010000676.1 GCA_022706165.1 Candidatus Hydrogenedentota bacterium
TTTTGTATAAACCCCCGCTGGCTCGCCTTATGAGGAGCCGGTGAGTCGTCTGCTCACCCTGGGCGCGCGTTTCCCCGAAATGGGAAAAGTAGGATGGTGAACGGGGTGGGACTCGAACCCACGGCCACCGGATTAAAAGTCCGATGCTCTACCACCTGAGCTACCCGTCCACGCGGTTGGCGGTACGAAACAAAACCGGGCTGGCACAGCCCGGTGATACAGCGGTTGGATCTTACCGGATGGCGGGCGGGAAGTCAAACGCTCTGGGCTGGTGGGATCGCCGGCGGATGCGGGGCGCCGGCGGCGGTCCGGTTGCGCGGGGTGGGACTGTATGCTATTCTGCGTCGTCGTGGAGGCGGAGCATTCCGCCGGGCCGTAAATGTGCAGCAGGGAAGCGTTTCCATCGCTTCCACAGTCCGAAAACCGAGAGGATGGGCCTACGGTGCGTACCCTGAAGATGCTCGTGGTTGTGGTGGCGCTGGCGGGTGTTCCGGTCAGCCAGGGGGAGCTTGTCGATCAGATTCTCGCGACGGTCGACACGGAAGCGATTCTCCAGAGCGAGATCATGATGGAAATCGCGCCGCGTC
>JAKJDA010000677.1:0-260 GCA_022706165.1 Candidatus Hydrogenedentota bacterium
GTCAACCAACGCGTGGCCCTTCACATGCTGGCCCGGATGGGCTTTCGCGCAGACGTCGCAGGCAACGGCCACGAAGCCATCACTGCGATCATGCGCCAGCCCTATGACATCGTCCTCATGGACGTCCAAATGCCCGAGATGGACGGACTGGAGGCCACCCGCCATATCCGTGAAACACACCCCAGGCAATCCACACCCTGGATCATCGCGATCACGGCCAACGCCATGCAAGGCGATCGCGAACTCTGCATGGCCGCTGG
>JAKJDA010000677.1:338-586 GCA_022706165.1 Candidatus Hydrogenedentota bacterium
CCGCCGAGAACGCCGTGGCGGTTCGCTTGCCTCACGCGAAATGAGCCAGTAGGCCTTCTATTAAATGCCCCACTCGACTCTGCACGAAGCATATCTCCGCAAGCATGGTATCTACTTCTACTTCCCGGAAAAAACGATCTCCGAGGATGTCGAGCAGTACACGACGATGATCATCGTCGCTGGGCTCCGAGAGCTCGGATACCCGTGTTACTCGAATGTCGCGCACCCGCTGCTGGCGGCCAAACCGA
>JAKJDA010000678.1:0-254 GCA_022706165.1 Candidatus Hydrogenedentota bacterium
GGGTGCGTTCCATGACCCGCATCTGGACCGGCGACGTGTGGGTGCGAAGCACCACCCCCGGCTTGACGAAGAAGGTGTCGTGCAGGTCGCGGGCGGGATGGTTCGCGGGGGTGTTGAGACTGTCGAAATTGTAGTATTCGGTCTCGACATCCGGTCCCGCGGCAATCTGAAAGCCCAGCTGGATTAAGATGTCGGAGATTTCCTCGGCGACGCGCATGACCGGGTGTTTGTGGCCGCGGAGCGGCCGTCTTCCG
>JAKJDA010000678.1:296-584 GCA_022706165.1 Candidatus Hydrogenedentota bacterium
CCTGGGACGCGGCGAGGGCATCCTTCCGGGCCTCCAGGGCGTCGGCGACGGCTTGTTTGACCTCGTTGGCGACTTTCCCGACGACGGGACGGTCTTCGGGAGAACACTGGGCGAGTCCGCGCAGGACGTCGGTCAGCACGCCTTTCCGTCCGAGGAACTTGACCCGGAGCTGTTCGAGGGCGGCGAGATCGGCCGCGGCATCGATGGTTTGCAGGGCACTGGCCCGGATTTCCTCAAGTTTCTGTTTCATTCACCGGCAATCCTCATGTGGTTAGTCTTTGAATAATG
>JAKJDA010000067.1:0-7312 GCA_022706165.1 Candidatus Hydrogenedentota bacterium
TCTCCGTATGCCTCGATATGGACGGCCACCGGACAATTGCCGTCAGCAACTTTCAGGACGCGCTTGCAGAGGCGTCTCGTCGGTCGTTTGATATTGCTTTCCTCGATCTGCGCTTGGGCGCTGCGAACGGAATGGATCTCATCCCGGCACTGCTATCGTCGGCGCCGTGGCTCAAGATCATTGTGATCACAGCGTACGCCTCCATCGATACGGCAGTCGAGGCCATTCGGCGCGGCGCGACGGACTACATTCCCAAACCCTTCACGCCGGCGATACAGCGCGTGCTTGACCTCGCACGCCAGGTGGCTGACTCGGACGCCACAGTCCTCATTCGCGGAGAGAGCGGCACGGGCAAAGGCGTGTTGGCGCGGGCCATCCACGCTTGGAGCAAACGCACGGCAAAGCCGCTAGGCGTCGTGTCTTGTCCGTCGTTGCCGTCGGATCTGTTGGAAAGCGAATTGTTTGGCCATGTCAAAGGGGCCTTTACGGGAGCCGTGCGGGACAACCCGGGACGCATTGCCGCGTGTGAAGGCGGGACGCTGTTGTTGGACGAGATCGGGGACCTTCCCCTGTCGCTGCAACCGAAGTTGCTGCGTTTCATTCAGGATCGCGAGTACGAGCGCGTGGGCGATTACCGGCCTCGCACGGCAGACGTCAGACTACTCGCGGCGACGAACGTCGATCTGGAACTGGCCGTGAAGGAAGGGCGATTTCGCGGGGACCTCTTCTACCGTTTGAACGTCGTCCAGCTGGAGATGCCGCCGTTGCGCGAGCGACAGGAGGACATTGTCGCCCTTGCGGAACACTTGTTGGTGTTCTTCGGAAAGACGCATCACCGCTCTTTTCACGGATTCACGGAAGACGCCAAGGATGCGTTGCGGCAGTACCCTTGGCCCGGCAATCTTAGGGAGCTTCGCAACACCGTCGAGCGCGCAACCATTCTCGCGCGCGGCCACGATATTGGCGTGGAGCACCTTCCCGAAAACATCGCCGGTTTTGGGAGCATCCCTAGAATGGCAGAACCTCTTACGTTGCAGGACGTCGAGGAACGCCACATCCGGCGCGTACTCGCCATATCGAAGACATTGCAGGAAGCGGCGGACGCCCTGGGCATAGACCAAGCAACCCTCTGGCGCAAACGCAAACAGTACGGTATCTGAAGTTCTTTTTTTGTCTCTTTCGTCGCGCAGCTCCTTGCATAATGCAAGGCATTTCTTGCCCCGATCCTTAACGCTGCAAGGCGCCTTGCCCTGTACTCTTCAAAATGGTCCACTTTGCGGTCATTCCCTTCTTCTCCTGTTGGCACTGGTCTTGCACTTTACAGACAGGAAACAGAGGAGACTCCGCGCGATGTTTGGACTGCGCTCGAAACTATCCCTAGGATTTGGCGGTCTACTGCTGATCATTTTGATCATCGGCATCCAAGGGATTATTCGCGTAAACGAACTAGGCCAATCGATCGACGTCATCTTGCGCGAAAACTATCGCAGCGTGATTGCGTGCCAGGAGATGAAGGAGAGCCTGGAGCGAATGGATAGCGGCGTTCTGTTTGTCCTTCTCGGCTATGAGACCCAGGGCAAGGCGCAAATCGACGCGTATCGGGTCAAATTCGACAAGGCCATGCGTATAGAGGGCGGCAATATCACACTATCCGACGAAGGAGAGAGCTTCTCGGGTTTGGCATCCAGCTATTCGCGATACCAAGATGTCCTTAAGGAAGTTACCGACACATCAATGCCTATTGATGAGCGTCGAGACAGCTATTTCACGGAACTGTTCCCGCTCTTTCAGTCTGTCAAGGAGTCCGCGAATCGGATTCTTCAAATGAATCAGCAGAATATGGCCGACGCGAACATGGTCGCGCGCGACAAAGCGGCGAAGGCGAGCCAGCGAATGTACCTGCTTTTGATTTGCGGCGTAGGCATTGCCAGCATGTTCATTTACTACACCGGACGCTGGATATTGCGCCCCATTACCACATTGACCCATTCCGCGAACGAGATCGCCCACGGCAATTTGGATTTGGTCGTAGGCTCGGGCTCCCACGACGAGATGGGGCAATTGGCTCGCACCTTCGACGCCATGGCATCGAGTCTGCGGGAGTATCGTCGGACCAACGAAGCCAAAGTGCTCAACCTGCAACGCGCCACGCAACAGGCCCTGGAAGACTTGTCCGCCGCAATTGTCGTTGCCAACCTCGATGGCGCCGCGGAAGTAGTAAGCAGGGCCGCCCACGATGCATTTGGTGTGGAGGTTGGCCGTCGCGTTCAGGAATGCAAGCATCCGTGGATCGGCGAGTTGCTGGAACGTGTTGTCCAGTCGGGACAACGAGAACAATTCGGTCAAGGTGACTACCCGGTGCAGATTTTTGTCGGCGGACAGGAGAGATTCTTCCGCCCCGAGGCCTTGCCGGTTCTAGACGGGTTTGGAAAACCGACAGGGGTAGCATTCGTGTTGCACGATGCGACGCAAGCCAAGCAACAAGACGAACTCAAACGCGGCCTCGTCTCGACGGTGTCGCATCAGTTGAAAACTCCCTTGACCTCGATCCGTATGGCGCTCTATCTGTTGTTGGACGATAAGATCGGGCCGCTGACACCCAAACAGGAAGAGCTGCTCGTTACAGCACGCGAGGACAGCGAGCGATTGTATGCCATCGTCGAAGACCTTCTGGACATTGCGCGCATTCAGTCCGGTCGCATTCAAATGGACCTTCAACGCGTTGATGCATCGACTTTGGCTCTTGACTCGATCGAGTCGTTCAAAGCCCAGGCCCAAGGCTGCGGTGTCACGCTGACCGCTTCCATTCCGGCAGGACTGCCCGATGTGCAGGCGGACACCACGCGCGTCCCGCACGTCTTTGCCAACCTCCTGTCGAACGCCATCAAGTATACATCACCCGGAGGTAGCGTGACAGTGGCGGCACGTGCAGGCAATGAGGCGGTCTGGTATTCCGTGACTGATACCGGTTGCGGAATTGCGCCGGAATATTTGCCGCGTGTGTTTGAGCAGTTTTTTCGCGCGCCTCAGCAAGGGCGTGCTTCCGGGGCAGGACTCGGACTCGCCATCGCGAAGGAGATCGTGACGGCGCACGGCGGTGAAATTTTCGCGGAAAGCGACTTGGGAAGCGGAAGCACGTTCTCGTTTTCGCTCAGGCAGGCGGAGCACGTGGCCGCGTCGGAGAAGCACACATGATGGACATCGTTTATATCTTGTTGGGCCTTGATTTCTTTGGCTTGTGCGTTCTGTACGCGTTGGCATGCGAAAGGTTGTGAACACTATGAATGCAGTTGTCAGCATAATCGTGGTTTCGTTGATCGTGTATTTGTTTGTCTCAGTGCTTAGGCCGGAATGGTTTTGAAGGAATTGGCATGGAACTCTATGGCTGGATACAGTTGGCGCTCTTTGTCGGCATCCTCTGGGCGATGACCAAACCAATGGGCAACTATCTTGTCGCCGTGCTCGACGCGCAGGGAAAGACATTTCTTGACCCCGCAGTAAAACCCGTAGAGCGTTTTCTATATCGCGCGTGCCGCATCGAACCGCAACAGGAGCAGACGTGGAAAGGTTACGCGCTGTCGTTGGGTTTGTTTAGTGTCGTAGGGATGCTGTTCACCTATGCGGTTCTTCGTCTCCAGCAATATCTTCCGCTCAATCCGCAACATCTTGCGGGTATCGCCCCTGACTTGGCGTTCAACACAGCCGTCAGCTTCACGACCAACACAAATTGGCAGAGTTACGGCGGCGAGTCCGCCATGTCCTGCTTCTCGCAGATGGTGGCGCTGACCTTTCACAACTTCACCAGCGCGGCAGCCGGCATCGCGGTCGCGGCCGTATTGGTGCGGGGACTCGCACGCGCGACTGCGCAAACGTTGGGAAACTTCTGGGTCGACATGGTGCGTGTAACGCTGTACTTGCTCGTTCCTTTTTGTCTGGTCTTTGCGCTTTTCCTGGTGTCACAAGGAGTCGTGCAGAACCTTAACGCCTACACCAAGCTTACATCTGTCGAGACGCTGAGCGGAGAAGCCGACGCGACCCCGCAGGCCATCCCGCAAGGTCCCATCGCATCGCAAGAAGCGATCAAGATGTTGGGCACCAATGGAGGCGGGTTCCTTAACGCCAACTCGTCGCATCCGTTTGAGAACCCGAACCCACTGACGAACTTCATCCAAATGCTATCGATCTTTCTCGTCCCGAGTGGTCTTACCTACTACCTCGGTCGAATGGTCAAGAACCAACGTCACGGGTGGACCGTATGGGCCGCTATGCTTGCCCTGTTCCTTTTAGGGGTGCTTGCCTGTTGGTCCTTCGAATCGGCTGGTAACCCACGGATAACGGCATGGGGAGTTGCGGACGATGGGAATATGGAGGGAAGGAAGTCCGTTTCGGGGTTTTCAATTCAGCCTTGTTCGCTACTGTAACGACGGACGCCTCCTGCGGCGCGGTGAATGCGATGCACGACTCATTCACGCCGTTGGGTGGGCTAGTCCCGCTCCTCAATATTCATCTCGGCGAGATCATATTTGGCGGGGTAGGGGCGGGATTGTACGGCATGCTCATCTTCATCATCCTGACGGTCTTTCTGGCGGGGCTAATGGTAGGCAGGACGCCCGCGTACTTAGAGAAAAAGATTGAGGCGTATGACGTAAAGCTCAGCGTGCTATTTATTTTCGTGGGAGCGATCGGCATCCTCGGATTCGCGGCATGGGCATGCGTCAGCGCATGGGGCGTGGCCGGTCTCACCAACCGAGGCCCGCACGGCCTCAGCGAGATTCTCTATGCGTTTTCGTCTGCCGTCGGAAACAACGGCAGCGCATTCGCCGGTTTATCTACAAATACGCCGATGTATAACACGACGCTTGCACTGGCCATGTTGGCCGGACGCTTCCTTATGATCGTGCCCGTGTTGGCGCTTGCCGGGAATCTCGCCCAAAAGAAGAAAGTAGCCACAGACACCGGCAGCTTTCCCGTGTCCGGCGTGACCTTCGGCGTGTTGCTTGTTGGCACGATCCTTATCGTTGGCGCGCTGACATTCTTTCCTGTGTTGGCGCTTGGGCCGATTGTCGAGCATTTCATCATGACAACATCCAACATCGTGTATTGAGGTCGAGATATGGCAACGCGAAAACATCGATCATTCGAGCGAGACATTATGCGGCGGTCCGTGAAGGACGCATTCGCAAAGCTTAACCCCGTGTCCATGATGCGCAACCCCGTTATGTTTGTGACGGAAGTGGGCGCGCTCATCACGACGCTCTATCTGTTCGTGGGTGCGCACGAGTCCTTGGGGTTCACTCTCCAGATCGCGCTTTGGCTTTGGTTCACCGTGTTGTTTGCGAACTTCGCCGAGGCGCTCGCCGAGAGTCGCGGCAAGGCACAGGCGGATTCACTCCGCAAAACGCGCACCCAAACCGCGGGCAATCGTCTGCGGCCCGATGGCAGCATCGAACAGGTGTCGGCAGAGAACCTGCGAAAAGGCGATCGGGTTATAGTGTCCGCGGGTGAGGTCATCCCCGCCGACGGCGAGATTGTCGAAGGCATTGCGACGGTAGACGAGTCCGCCATCACCGGCGAGTCCGCTCCTGTCATTCGCGAAGCCGGAGGCGACCGCAGCGCCGTTACCGGTGGTACTCGCGTTCTATCCGACCAGATTAAAGTCCGGGTGACGGCGGACCCTGGTGAAAGTTTCTTGGACAGAATGATTCGGCTGGTGGAGGGGGCGCGTCGGCAAAAAACCCCCAACGAAATCGCGTTGACCATTCTACTCTCTGCGTTGACGATCATCTTTCTCGTTGCCATTGCCACGCTGAAACTCTTTGGTGTCTACTCGCACGTCGACTTTTCCATCACGGTCCTCGTGGCACTGTTGGTGTGCCTGATACCCACCACTATTGGTGGACTGCTCAGCGCCATTGGGATTGCCGGAATTGATCGCCTCGTGCAGACGAATGTCCTGGCCATGAGTGGACGCGCCGTCGAGGCAGCCGGAGACGTGAACGTCCTGCTGCTGGACAAGACCGGGACGATTACCCTCGGGAATCGCGAAGCCTTTCAGTTCATCCCTGCACCCGGCGTTGCTCCCGAGCAACTTGCCGACGCCGCGCAGTTGGCGTCGTTGGCCGACGAGACGCCCGAGGGGCGAAGCATCGTTGTGCTTGCGAAGCAATATGGCCTTCGCGGGCGCGCCATGTCGGAAATGCCCCACGCCGAGTTCGTGGCCTTTTCTGCGCAAACCCGCATGAGCGGCGTCGATCTTGACGGCAGACACATACGGAAAGGCGCGGCCCAGGCCATACGCGAGTTCGTGGGGACGGGCTTGCCCGACGAAGTGGAAGACGCGGTTGGCGCCGTGTCGCGGGCGGGCGGCACGCCGTTGGTTGTGGCGGAAAAAGGCCGTGTCTTGGGCGTCATTTACCTGAAGGATATCGTCAAAGGCGGCCTGCGCGACCGGTTCGAGCGGTTTCGCGCGATGGGGATCAAGACCGTCATGATCACCGGCGACAACAAGTTGACCGCCGCCGCTATTGCCCAAGAAGCGGGCGTCGACGATTTTCTCGCCGAGGCGAAGCCCGAGGATAAGCTGGCCCTTATCCGCAAGGAACAGGCATCGGGGCACTTGGTCGCCATGACCGGCGACGGCACAAACGACGCCCCTGCCTTGGCCCAAGCGGACGTCGGCGTGGCTATGAACACCGGCACGCAAGCCGCCAAGGAGGCCGGCAACATGGTTGACTTGGACTCCAATCCGACGAAACTCATCGAGATCGTCGAAATCGGAAAACAGATGCTGATGACGCGCGGCGCCTTGACTACGTTCAGCATCGCCAACGATGTCGCCAAGTACTTTGCGATCATCCCGGCGATGCTCATCGGGGCATTCCCCATGATCGCGCCGCTCAACATCATGCGGCTTGCGTCGCCTTCGAGCGCCATCTTGAGCGCCGTCATCTTCAATGCCCTTATCATCATCGCCCTGATTCCCTTGGCGTTGCGAGGCGTGACGTTTCGTCCTCTGGCGGCGCAAGCCCTTCTGCGGCGCAACCTGCTCATCTACGGCGGCGGCGGACTCGTCGCGCCGTTTGTCGGAATCAAGATCATCGATTTGCTCGTGAACGCGATGCATATTATCTAAAGGAACGAGACATGAGAGTCTTCGCCAAAGAATTGCTGGTCGCCTTGCTAATGACGGCTGTTCTAGTTCTCATCGTGTGTGGTGCTTATCCAATCGCGACCCTTGTCATCGCGCAAGGGTTGTTTCCCAAGAAGGCCAACGGCTCGATTATCTACCACAACGGCGCCGCCGTGGGCTCCC
>JAKJDA010000067.1:7322-10495 GCA_022706165.1 Candidatus Hydrogenedentota bacterium
TTCAAAGGCCCGCAGTATTTTCACCCTAGACCGTCCGCAGCTGGCGATGGCTACGATGGGACCGCCTCGGGCGGGAGCAACCTTGGACCAACTTCAAAGAACTTGATTGACAAAGTTGCAGAACGCGTCAAAGAATACCGCGAAGAGAACGATCTATCCGAAACGGTCTCCGTGCCCGCCGATGCCGTCACGGCTTCTGGTAGTGGGCTCGACCCACATATCAGCGTCGGGAATGCTTTGCTGCAAGCGCCCCGTGTGGCCAAGGCCCGAGGGTGGAATGTAAATATCGTGAACCAGGAAATCCGCGCGCACATCGAGGGACGCACACTGGGCGTCTTGGGCGAGCCACGCGTGAACGTGTTGTTGTTGAATCTCGCGCTGAACGATAGAGCGACAATGGGGAAATGAGTCATGGCGCTTGACGACAAAGCCAACAGCTTTCTGCGCATGATCCGCAGCAGCCAACGCGGGCGACTCAAGGTCTATCTGGGCTATTGCGCAGGGGTTGGAAAGACCTATCAGATGTTGTTGGAAGGACATCGCCTGAGGAAAGAAGGCGTCGATGTCGTTGTAGGACTTGTCGAAAGCCACGGGCGCGAAGACACGGCAAGATTGGTGGACGGTTTGGAGGTAGTCCCGCGATTGCGTCAGGAGTATCGGGGCGTGACGTTGGAGGAGATGGACGCGGACGCCGTGTTGGCGCGAAAACCCGCAGTCGTACTCGTCGACGAATTGGCGCACACGAACGTGCCGGGCAGTAGAAACAAAAAGCGCTATGAAGATGTGCAAGATATATTGGAAGCGGGGATTCACGTCATCACCACGCTTAACGTTCAGCATCTGGAGAGCCTGTACGATACCGTCGAGTCGGCGGTTGGCATCAAGGTGCGCGAGCGTCTGCCGGACAGTGTGTTGATGGAAGCCGATCAGATTGTGAACGTGGATGTCACGACACAAGACCTGCGCCGCCGGCTGGAGCAGGGCAAGATATACCCGGTTGAGCGCATTCAAACTGCGCTGGGCAATTTTTTCACCGGCCCCAACCTTGAACAGCTTCGTGAGATCGCACTCAGGGAGCTGGCTTCGCAAATTGATTCCAGACGTCGCGCCCCTGAGGAACAGGAAATGTCGTTAACGCCCGACCAGGTCATGGTGTGTCTGAGTTCCGCTGGTCCCAATAGCGATACGCTCCTTCGTTATGCGTCTCGCCTCGCGGGGCGGCTGAACCGCAATTGGTACGCACTGTATGTCCAGACTCCCTCGGAAGAACCGACCGCTATCGACGCGGAAACGCAACGCGTCCTTGCAGGGACATTAACTCTTGCCAAACAACTCGGAGCGATGGTGTTCACGTACAAAGGCGCAGACATACCGGACACCATCCTGCGGTTTGCCCGCGAATACCAGGTCGGGCACATCGTGGTTGGCTCTCCGTCAAGACTGTCGTTGTGGAACAAACTCCGTGGCAGAAAAAGCGTGGTGGAGCGGTTGATGGAAGATGCCGGCGGCATTACCGTGGTTGTCCTCGATACACACAAGATGGACGCCAAGACTTCGCTCCCCTCCGAACCACCCGTGCGCGCGACCGTTGTGACGCAGCCTACGCCGAGCCTGCCCATGCTCACGCATTTCCTGTCCCCGGGCAACATCATCATTTGGGACGAGCCCGTCCTGAAAGAAGAAGTGCTGAATGCCCTTGCAAAAGCGGCGCTCAGCAACAGCGAACAAGGGCGCTTATCCGAGGCATCGCAGAAAATATGGGAACGCGAGCAATTGGGATCGACCTTTTTCAACGAAGGAGTGGCCTTCCCGCATGCCCGCCTGGATGGCTTGGCTTCACCTCGGCTCGCGCTAGGTCTGACGCGCCATGGCATCGTGGATGTAACGACGGAACAGCCTATCGAGTCCGTCTTTCTGATTCTGACCCCGGCGCAATCGCCCACGGCCCAGCTTCAAATGCTGGCACTAACGAGCAAATCTGCGCAAAATCGCCATTTTCTTCAGCGTCTGCGATCCGCACCGACACCGGACGCCGCCATGAAGATCATCGAGGATTGGGAGCGCATGCGCGAAGACATTGTCCCATAGTGCAACACAGCGGGTCTCTCCCCACTCCACCACAGCCGATCGCCGCCGTCGCCCAAGAACGCCACGCGCGCGTGCGCCGAGCGCCGTGAGGATATCTTTGGCGCTCACATCGCCTGCAACGCGCTGGATCATCCGTTGGCCTTCTTGCGCGCAGATCACGTCGTAACGTGTGCCTGGGCAATCCGTACGGTTCGGGCGTTTGGCTCGTCGGCCTAGCCACGGAAGGCGTCATTGTGCTACCGCACGCGCCGTTTCGTCAACTGCCGACTTGCCTCTCAACAAAACTACCTGACGGGTTTGGGCGTTTTGCCCTCCACGGAAAACGCGGAGGCAGGTCATGAGGTTGGCCATGTAGAACGCAAGACGTTGACGAAGGCGCTGGCGAATCGTATCGGCGCGGCCGCAGGGGATCGTCTTGGACCCGCTCGTGAGCGCGACGATCCTGCGGCGTTGGCTGTTGGCTGCCATACGACGAGCGGGTCCTCGCCTCCCGTTTGGGAACTCATGGGCTATCCCGCGGGCAAAGCCCTGATCCCAGAAAACTTCTCGCGTTTCCGCTCTCTTGCGATGCAGCTTGCAGGCGCGCCCAGTAAACATGCATCAGGGCGTCTTCTCGCCGAAGACGCCCTGATGTTTCGAAGAAACAATCGCCTGAGAAACGTTTACGGGATGACTTTGACCGTCCGTGTCACCACCGCCGCGGAGTTGTTGGAGCTGTCTTTCACGGCATACTTGACGGTGTACGTGCCGACTGCGGCCGTGTTCACGGTGCTTGTCGCCACGGTGTTCGCCGTGATGTCGCCGTCGTAGTTGTCCATCGCCGTCGCGCCCGCATCGACATACGCGGCGCCGACATGCAGCGTGATGGGCGTCGTGCCGATCATCGTGATGACCGGCTTGACCTTGTCCACGACCTTGATCGTGCGCTTGGCCGTGGCCGTGTTGTTCGAGGAATCCTTCACCGTGTAGGTGATGTAATACGTGCCGACGACGTTCGGGTCTACGGAGCCCGCCATGACGATGCTCGCGGTCAGATCGCCGTCATAGTTGTCCATCGCCGTCGCACCCGGCTCCGTGTAGGCGTC
>JAKJDA010000679.1:0-263 GCA_022706165.1 Candidatus Hydrogenedentota bacterium
GCCGCTTCATTGACATGTTTGGCGATGTGGTCATGGGCCCCACCACCGGCCTCGAACACCACGACTTCGAAGTGGCCATGGCCGATCTGAAGAAAAAATATGGCGCCAAGGAAGACACCGATCTGACCGCCGACCAGCTCAAGGAGCTGTGCGACATTTACAAGAAGGTCTACCAGCAGAAAGTCAAGAAGCCCTTCCCGCAGGACCCGATGGACCAGCTCCTTGCCGCCGTCAATGCGGTGTTCGGCAGTTGGAACAGCGAG
>JAKJDA010000679.1:323-581 GCA_022706165.1 Candidatus Hydrogenedentota bacterium
TGGTGTTCGGCAACATGGGCGATGAATCCGGCACTGGCGTCGCGTTCACCCGCGACGGCTCCACCGGTTCCGAAGAGCCCATGGGCGAATACCTCGTCAACGCTCAAGGCGAAGACGTGGTGGCCGGCATCCGCACCCCGCGGCACCTCGACGAAATGCCCAGCGAAAAGAGCCCCATCTGGAAGAAGGCGCACGAACAGTTGATCAAGATCATGAAGCGCCTCGAAGAGCACTACAAGTACCCGCAGGACGTGGAGT
>JAKJDA010000680.1:0-270 GCA_022706165.1 Candidatus Hydrogenedentota bacterium
GACGAGGGCCGGAAGCAGCCCTGGACGACCGAGGAGGAGGATTTCACGCTGATGCGCTACACGCTCATGGAAGCAGCCAGGGTGGCCGAACCGCGCGGCATCCTGATCGGGCTCGAGTGCCACCAGCAGTACAGCAAGACCCCGGATGGCCTGGACCGCATCCACAAGCTGGTGAAAAGCCCCGCGATTGGCATCAACTTCGACACCGGCAACGCCTTCTTGTGCGGACACGATCCCTACAAGTGGCTGAAGCGGGTCGTTAAGCGCCTG
>JAKJDA010000680.1:326-576 GCA_022706165.1 Candidatus Hydrogenedentota bacterium
AGGTCACCGGCACCGCCGTCGGCTGCGCCTGCGGAGAGGGCGTGATCGACTGGACCCGGGTGATCCGGCTGTGCCGCGAAGCCAAACGCGATATTGTGCTTTCGGTCGAGTGCGGAACGGTCGATCAGGCCGAACGATCCATTCAACATTTGAAGAGCCTCATCTGAGAACCGCAGACTGATTATGGAACCACAAGCTGACATTGCCGTTATCGGACTGGCCGTCATGGGCCAGAACCTGATTCTGAACA
>JAKJDA010000681.1:0-233 GCA_022706165.1 Candidatus Hydrogenedentota bacterium
CGCGCCAGTGCTGGCGCAACAGGCGATGCGCGATGCCATGGAAGGTGCCGACCCACAGCCCGCGCGTGCCGGCCGGCATCAGCAGTTCGGCACGAGCGCGCATTTCGCCGGCGGCCTTGTTGGTGAAGGTGACGGCCAGGATCGACCAGGGCGAGGCGCGCTCGACCTCGGTCAGCCAGGCCATGCGGTGCGTTAGCACGCGGGTCTTGCCGCTGCCGGCACCGGCGAGCACC
>JAKJDA010000681.1:291-575 GCA_022706165.1 Candidatus Hydrogenedentota bacterium
GGCTGCGATCCGCATCATCGCTGGCACTGGTGATCCCGGGCAGCGCTTCGCGGTGACGCAACCACGGCACAATGGCGGCATGCAGCACATCGAACGATCACCACTCCGGCAGCGATTGAGCCGCCACCCGATGACTTGGGTGTCGCTGTTCTGGTTCGGGCTCGGCCTGCTCTACGTGCCGCAACAGCTGATCATGGCCGCGGTGCGCGGTGCCAGCGACTCGGACCCGGTGATCGTGCTGTCGAACTTCGGCATCTGGATCATCTGGGCCATGTTCACGCCGA
>JAKJDA010000682.1:0-252 GCA_022706165.1 Candidatus Hydrogenedentota bacterium
TGTTTGAGCGGATCGGCTTTGACAAGGTTGGCGGCATGGTATTTGATCCGCTGTATGCCGGTCCTGATATCGGAATCCTCGTGAAGGAGCAGAGCGCAGATATCGCCCTTGGTGTGGATAAGGGCGGTGCGGGCGACCAGGGCATGATGTATGGGTATGCGACGAATGAAACGGCAGAGCTCCTGCCGATTCCCTTCGTGGTGGCGACTCGTTTCCTGGAGATACTGAAGAATCATCCGAGCAAGATGTTCC
>JAKJDA010000682.1:340-573 GCA_022706165.1 Candidatus Hydrogenedentota bacterium
TCACGACCTTCCTCTGTTCTGTGCAGCACAGCCCGGATGTGGAGCCCTCGGATTTCCGGCACATCATTGAAGCGCTTATGGTCATTGCCGCTACTGAGAACGGTCTGAATACCGACTTTGAAAAGCTGGTCAATCCGACCGGCCGTTTTGTAATCGGCGGCAGCTTTGCCGACTGTGGCGTGACAGGTAGAAAACTTGCCTGCGATACCTACGGCGGTGTCGGTCATATTGGC
>JAKJDA010000683.1 GCA_022706165.1 Candidatus Hydrogenedentota bacterium
TCCCGCCTGCTGATAGACGACGCCTTGGGATTCCCGGGCGACGCTGGAGCCGACGGCGTTCACAATGGAGGCCACCTGGGCGCCCAGGCTCTTGGCGATGCGAATGGCTTCCAGGGTATCGGCCGTCTCGCCGCTTTGGGACACGGGGATCATGATGGTATGGGGCGGCACGATGGGATCGCGGTACCGGTATTCGGACGCCAGGTCAAGTTCCACGGGCACCTTTGCGAACTTTTCAATGAGATACTTGCCGACCATGCCGGCGTGCCAGGCGGTGCCGCAGGCGACAATCACAACTTTCTGGCAGGCCTTGAGTTCTTCGGCGCTGATGTTCATATCGGGAAGTTTTACTTCTTCGGAGCCTTCGTCCACGCGCCCGCGCAGCGTGTTGCGGATAACGTCGGGCTGCTGGTGGATTTCCTTCAGCATGAAGTGGGGATAGCCTTCCTTTTCGGCGGCGGCGTCATCCCAGTCCACATGCTTCAATTCGAGCGTGACGGGGTTGCCGGCCAGATCCTCCACCTTCACCTTGCCCCGGCGGATTTCGCACACCTGCCCGTTGTCGATATACA
>JAKJDA010000684.1 GCA_022706165.1 Candidatus Hydrogenedentota bacterium
TTACTTCCGCGACAGAGGCAAAGGGCAAGGTTTGCTGCGTGCTGATGCCTCCGTAGAAGGAAAGTCGATCGCCGTATAACCGTTTCATGGCATATACGTCCATGACTTCCGGCTGAAACGGATTGAAGACGTCGACGCCGATCTCGATGAGTTCCGGAAAAAGTTCATCGACTTTCCCGCAGGAGTGAATCATGACCGCTTTTCCGTGGGCCTTGACGCGCTGGTACATTTGGGCAACGCGGGGCTTGATGTATTCGCGCCATAAATCGACTCCCATCAAAAGGCCCGTCTGTTGCCCCCAGTCGTCGCCGAAAATCATCGCATCGATATCGAACGCGCAGACTTCGTCGATAAGGCCCAGGTTGAAGTCGAGAATGCGGTCGAACAGATCATGGGAAAACTCCGGTTCGCACATCATGTAGACGAGCATTTCCTCCATTCCTGCCAGAGGCCATGCCCGCTCGAACAAACTGAACCCGTAATTCACGGCCGTAAAGCGCCCTGGATATTGCGCTATGAGTTTGGGAATGCCTGCGTATCGCGCGGGGGCGTGCGGATCGGGAAAGG
>JAKJDA010000685.1:0-252 GCA_022706165.1 Candidatus Hydrogenedentota bacterium
CGGGCGATCACAAATAAGACCCGAGCCGTTTATGCCGAGACGATCGGGAATCCCAAACTCGACGTCCCCGATTTCGAGGCCATCGCCAAGATCGCCCATGCGGCGGGCATCCCGTTTATTGTTGACAATACCGTCGGTGTCGGCCTGGTCCGGCCCATCGACTATGGGGCCGACATCCTGGCGACCTCGGCGACGAAATTCATCGGCGGCCACGGCACCTCCATCGGCGGCGTCATCGTCGACGGGGGGAAG
>JAKJDA010000685.1:262-565 GCA_022706165.1 Candidatus Hydrogenedentota bacterium
TTCATCATCAAGGCCCGAGTGGAAGGCCTGCGCGACATGGGCCCCTGCCTCAGCCCCTTCAACGCCTTCCTGTTCCTCCAGGGGTTGGAGACGCTCTATGTCCGCCAGCGGCGGCACGGGGAAAACGCCCTGGCCGTGGCCCGCTTCCTCAAAGACCACCGGGCGGTAAACTGGGTCAACTATCCCGGCCTGGAAGATCACCCCAGCCATGCTCTCGCCGTCAAATACCTGAAAGGCAACTATGGTGCCCTCGTCGGCTTCGGCATCAAGGGCGGCCTGGAGGCGGGTAAGAAATTCATCAAT
>JAKJDA010000686.1 GCA_022706165.1 Candidatus Hydrogenedentota bacterium
GCTCCGGCAACGCCGTCACGTAACGCGCATTGGTGCGCTCCAGCGCCACGACGCGCGGATCCTGGCGCAGTGTCCACGCGAGTTGACCGTATCCCACATCCAGGGCGTAGACCCGCAGCGCGCCGCGCTGCAGCAGGCAATCGGTGAAGCCGCCCGTCGAAGCGCCGATGTCCGCCGCGACGCGCCCCGCCACGGGGATGGCGAAACGTTCCAGGGCCGCGTCGAGCTTCTCACCGCCGCGGCGTCAACGTCGCGGTCATCGGCACCTGCGCGCCGGGCTTGTCCACCACCCGGCCATCCACCAGCACCTCGCCCGCGCCGATGAGCCGTTGCGCCAGACTGCGGGATTCCGCCAGCCCCCGCGCTACCAACAATACATCCAGACGTTCTCGTTCCATCATTCAACTTTGCGTCCAGGGATCAACGCCAGATGCAGGCCACCCGGCCAGGAAATCAGGTGAGCGCCCTGCGGTTTCTCCATGGGTCAGATGATAGTCCCCGCAAAGACTCTGCTGTCTGTTGACTTTATGCAAATTTGTCCCTATCATTATAAATGCAAAAC
>JAKJDA010000687.1:0-289 GCA_022706165.1 Candidatus Hydrogenedentota bacterium
TTTCCTGGCGCGTGGCCATGGTATTCACGTCATAATCGGAAATGCCCTGCGCCGCTTTGGCCACCTTGATCCCTTCGAGAAACCCCGGGCGCGTAATGCGCAACTGCATGGTCTCGGGATCATGGCAGTCAATGCAGGCGACCGGGTGCTCGACGTGCGTGCGGGCCTCTTCATACGGCATCGGGTTCATCAATTCAAAACCCTTGATGAGATCGCCATTCCCCAGTTTCTTGTAGGGGATATACACCGACGCGTGGCAGTGAATGCAGGCGCCCACCTGCGGCTTCTG
>JAKJDA010000687.1:299-560 GCA_022706165.1 Candidatus Hydrogenedentota bacterium
CCCGCGCTCCTCCCGGAAGTCAATCGCGAAGGCATACCCCGCCCACATCGTCTTCAGGCGCGGGTCGAGTTCCAGGCGGGACTGCGCGACCGCCGTCCGGGGATCCGCTTCGGTGGGCGTGCGCGGTATGGCTTCGCTGCCCCCGTACCGCGTGCGCTGCATGTCCACCGTCCGCGTGTACAAATCGTACTGCATGGGGAAATTCTTGCCCCAGACCGCCGGATCCTCCGTCTCGTCCGTGAGCTCAACCACCCGGAAGAA
>JAKJDA010000688.1:0-238 GCA_022706165.1 Candidatus Hydrogenedentota bacterium
CTCGAGATCATCACCGACCGGCTGGTGCGGGAGTTCCACGTGGGGGCCAACGTCGGCACACCGCAGGTGGCATACAAGGAAGCGCTCACCGCGGAGGCCGCCGGCGAGGGCCGTTTCGTGCGGCAGACCGGCGGCCGCGGCCAGTACGGCCACGTCAAGATCCGTCTGCGGCCGACCGTCGAGGCCGACTTCGTCTTCCACAACGAGATCGTCGGCGGGGCCATTCCGAAGGAGTTCG
>JAKJDA010000688.1:327-556 GCA_022706165.1 Candidatus Hydrogenedentota bacterium
AGATCGCCTTCAAGATCGCCGGCTCGATGGCTTTCCAGGACGCCGCGAAGAAGGCGCGCCCGGCGCTGCTGGAGCCGGTGATGGCGGTGGAAGTGGTCACGCCCGAGGAGTACATGGGCGAGATCATCGGCGACCTCACGGCTCGCCGCGGCCGGGTGCAGCACATGGAGCCGCGGGGCACCGTGCAGGTGATCAACGCCCGCGTCCCGCTCTCCGAGATGTTCGGATA
>JAKJDA010000068.1:0-356 GCA_022706165.1 Candidatus Hydrogenedentota bacterium
GTCCGGATGCCCTCGCGCAAACCAGCGTCGTGGAGAACGGCGGCTGGCAGTGGCGCTTGACCCGACGTCCCGGCATGGAAACGGAACTGCGGATCGTCCGTCTTGATGAAGCGAACCGGACGCGTTCCTGGCGGCAGACAACGGCTGGAAATTGGAAATTCCGAGATGACCTCGTTACATGGCTGCGCCGCGACGTTTCGGATGGGCCTATTACGTTGGAAACGGAAGATGGATTCTGGAGACTGCAAGCAAGACCGTTCCAACGAGTGGACAAATCCGAAACGCCCCTCTCCCACGATCCGGAATCGGAGATAAGCACCCCCGCATTGCGGATCGCATGTCGCGAAGGCAAGGTG
>JAKJDA010000068.1:366-10378 GCA_022706165.1 Candidatus Hydrogenedentota bacterium
CGATCGCGGGGCATCGTTCGCTTCCTTCAATGAAGGTTTGTACGTGTTCGTTCCTGGCCGATGCGTCGTGAAACGCGATCCGAGATCCCCTGCAACGATCATGGCGTGCTTCGCGCCGCCTTCGGACATGCCTTCGGATTGCGTTCCGAGCTTAATCGGGGGGGCGGCGCTGCGTCTGACGGCGCGCGAAAAGCATCGGCTATGGACATTTCAGACTTCCGCCGCTGCGGATGCTTCGTGGCAGAGCGAAAAACTGGAAACGCCGCAAGTCGAGGGACAGGTCGGAAACATCGTGTGGCGTCCCATCTCGAAAACGGACATGTCTCTCACGCCGTGCGTGGAAGCAGAGGAAACCGGCGCGCAACCGCTTCCGATCCCGGATTGGTGGCATGAGGATCGGTTTGCGTGGGACATAACGCATGCCATCGGATTGCTCGACGACAACAGGACCGGAGTCCTGGTGACGCAGGCAGGGCTGGCGCGGGTTGATCTTGCTCAGGCAGGCCAATATCCCATGACGCTGACCGTGTTGCGCGGGCAAACACGGTGCGATGTCGCCCGCGCAAATGGGAAGCGCACGGGAGTGGTTGTGGGCGGCGACGCCGAATTCCCTCAGTATCATGTCTCTTGCATGGAAGGGCCGTGGCGATTGGAACGCATCGACGCGTCTCCGTCGTTGCGCAGCGTGGCGCATCTGATGGTTGCGTTTCAGGACGACGGCATGTTGGGAAAACGCCGCCTCGAACTAACCCAAAGCTGGATTCCGCGCGACCTGCTTTCGAAGAATGCCCCTCTGCTCCGTTCTCGAATTCCGGATATCTCCGACGATCGCCTGCTGGCGGATGGTCGCTTCGTGTTCGATGCTGCCGACGCAGGATGCGCGCTGGAATCCTTTCCGGGAAAGGAGAAACTGTGGCTTCTCGCGACCCACAGTCAAAACCCCGAAAATGGCGGTTCTTCCTTCCTGTGTTTGAATGCAATCGAGGAGAATCGTCTCGTTCTTCGCGACATCAAACCCTGCCCTCGGCGCATCGACCGCATCCGGGAAGCGGAGCTCGGAAGTTTTTTCACTGCTCAGAGGGAGGGGACCGGCGAAACGGTTTCGTGGCGGTTTCATCGGAGTTCGTGGAAAGACGGCCCCCTGGCTTGGGAAGAGATCGATGCCCAAACCACGGGGAACGCCTTTCGCGTTGGAGATACGGTCGTGTTGCGAGCTCCGGCCTTGGCATGGTCGTCGGAGCCTCGGTATGCCTGGAGCGATCTCGCGTCCGCGCCGTTCACGGCATCCCCAGCGGATTATGCGGCGCTGATCGACATCGGAAATTGTCGCGCGATGGCGTTTGATGTGTTGACTTCGGCAGCCATGCTTCCTGCTTTGGAATACGTAGCCGTGGGTTCTTTGGGCGGCATCCTCCTGTTGCCGTGGCACGAGGATGGTAAACAGGCGTTGCGGGATGCGCGGCTCGTGATCGGCGACGAGAAAAACAGGATCCGGGGCGTGGAGCGAGTACGCGTTTTTGACGATGTCGATGGCCGGCCCGCGATCTGGGCGAGAACCTCGGCGATGGAGGCAACCTCGTTTCGATGTGAAGTCGGCCATGCCGTCATCGATCTCTGCTTCGGCAAACAACCGTGGTCGTTTCAGACGCCCGCTCCGGACGGCGGGATTCTTCGGGTGGAAGCGGACGGACTTCTCCGAGGAAAGGGGGATTCCATGTATGCGGTCAGCAACGATGCGTGGCGTCTTGGCCGGAAGCCATTGAGGGACGTGGCGGACATTTTGGGAGATGCGGCATTTTCGTGCACATGGGTCTGCACGCGTTCCGAAGGATTGTTCAAGGCTGTCTCGGATCGCAAGCGTCCCCGTCGCGTCTCCTCTCCGTAGCCGTCACGCGCGCCTGTTGTCGGCGTATTCGATGGAACCGTCGGCGGAAATGGAAATGCCGCCGTTGATGTCCAGAGTGCAGCCTTTCATGCGATCCATGAATTCCTCTTTCGAATAAGCGAAGTCGGGACTGATCTCGATGTCCACGGCGACGTTGCCCTGTCCGTCGCGCGGCGTCGCGACGCCGGCCTCGTCGAGCCATTCGCCCCAGAAGCGGGCCATGCTCGCGCGCGCAGCCGTAACGCTGTTGTCTCCTTCGAACTGTTTCGTGGGGGTGTACTCGCCGTCTCGCCGGATCTCGAGCGCGATCGGGTCGTGCGGAATGTACCGGAGGGCGTCGAACACGAAGGTCTCGAACTTGTAGCCGTTGGGCTTGTCCGGGACAATGCGCACGCCGGCGTCATCGATGCAGGCGATCTTTTTATGCGCCAAGTGCCACGGGAATTCGCGGAAATTGTGAGATACCCGTTCGATAAACGGCACGGAAAGGATGTGAATCGCGGGATTGCCGGCAAGGTAGACCGGCTTCCCATGAGCATCGAGTTCCAAGAGTTGCGGATAGATATCGAGTTCGGAGTATTCGATGACGCGGTATTCGCCGTCGCATAGGCAGTGGACGCCGACGGCTTCGCGGGGTCCGTTGCGACGGTTGATCTTCGAGGACATTTCGCCGCCGCGAAGGACATGGTAGCCGATGAAAAATGGATCGGCGACCTTGGCCGCCCAGTTGTCGACTTGGAAATAGCTGAGCGTGTCAACGCCGCGTTCCCGGGCGTCTTTCGTAATTCCGCTCTCGACCATCGCGGGAATGCAGCCTCCGTGGCCATTGGGGTTCATGGCAAGCCGCCCGGGAGCGTCGAGCATGAAGGCGCCATTGTCGTCGACGCACGGGATCATGCG
Organism: Candidatus Hydrogenedentota bacterium; assembly: GCA_022706165.1. Taxonomy (GTDB): domain Bacteria; phylum Hydrogenedentota; class Hydrogenedentia; order Hydrogenedentales; family SLHB01; genus JAKJDA01. The sequence continues at coordinate 3,152 of JAKJDA010000068.1, forward strand.
TTGCTGGAAAAAGCGGATGTCTTGGACGCGCAAGCCGAAATAGTCGTGTTCGCGGAAAAAAGCCTCGGTGGCGGCGCGGTTGGCGGCGCTAACCATGATGTACCATGGCAGCGTGCAGGCATACCGGCGTTGCAGATTGCGTATCTTCTCCGCATGATACGCGAAGAGACTGCGCCCGGAAATGGGGCCAATGGGGTAAGAACCTTTGGGGCCGCTAAAACCCAGACGGGTTCCTTGTCCGCCGGCAACGAGGATCAACCCTACGCGTCCCTGGCGCAGGGCGTCTTCGCCAGCGGCGCAGGCCTCGCGGGCGTCCGGTCGCGAAAGATCGGCCTCGGGAATCAGCGGCACCGGATCGATGGCGTTGAATCTTTCCGCGGACGGCGTGTTGCGAATCCATTTCTCGATGAGCCGATCCATAAGTTCAAAATCTATGGTCGCCAGCTGCGCGCCCAGCGTCCCGCAGGCCTCGTCGTCAAGGCGGTCCCAGAACCGAAGCACTCGCTCTTGCCCGTGCCGTTGAAGGCGATCCCTGATTTCGTTCGTCAGCATGTCAGTATCTGCTCCAAGCTTTCCCTTGTTTGCTCATTTCATCGCGCTGGCGCTTATTGGGCAGCAGGCCGGGCTTGGCGCCGCTCACGAGCTCGTACTTCGATCCACACCCGTCGCACAGTCCGTATTCAAAACCGGGGTGTTCCAGGAATTCGCCGCAACGGGGACAAGCCGGCTGATTGCGGCGATACAACGCGGCAGGGTCCTCGAAGGCGAGGCCGCAGCACATGCACTGGACAAGATAGGCGGTGCGCATCCAACAGCGGGTCATCGGTTGGTCCTTGGCGCAGACGCGGCAGTAGGCGATCCGGCCCATTGTGGGGCGCAGACCTGCCGGCGCAGCGGTCTTCGCGGCATCTTTGTCTCGCCGTCCGAACAAGGCCATGGCGTGGATCTCCTGCGATTGTGCGTTGGCTGAGATAACGGCTATGGGGTCGTTGGCGATTTCGAGACTATCGCGAAAACGCGGATGGAGTCCTTCAAGGTCTCGTCGCCTGACGACAGTGTGAATGTAATGGTTTCCTGTTTGTGCCCTTCCAGGGCGTTTGGCGCCGCGGTCAGATCGATCGCAACGCTGTTGGGCGAAGGCCCGGGACGGGTCGCAACGGTCAAGCTATCGCCACCAACGGCGACGTCCTTCAACTCGAACGCTTGGCTTTGCGAGGAAATGACGGCGGCGTCCTTGATAGTCTCCCCGGGTTGTATTTTCTGAACGGTGATCGTGGGGGGGGCGATTGCGTAGAAGGAGACGATTTCGGCCTTGACGCCGCTCATGAAACGCGGCACGCGCGGCGCGGAGGTGACGATTTGAAAGGACGCCGCGTAGGCGCCCAACGGCAGTTCGGTCGTATCCAGCATAAGGCGTATCCGGTATTCCGGCAGGCCCGGAGCGGTCCACGCGTCTTCGGGAAGTGGTTCGATCTCGGACGACAAACCGCGGGGCTGTCCAATGGCGGTGACTCCGCCCACGGTGACGGGCTGGTCCGGCTGTCCTGCGATTTTGACGTTTTGAAGGGCGCGGAAATGGAGAATGGATTCCGCACGTTCGCCTTTTTGGATTTTTCCCCACACGATTTCACTTGGCTCGACTTCGAATTCGGGATCGACTTTGCAATGCACTTCCAAGCTCAGACGGGGGTGCTTGGGATCGTTTGAGAGAATAATCAGGGTTTTCTGCGAGGAAAATCCGGGGATTTTGTAGGGAACGATGGTGATCTCCAGTTCGCCTTGGGAACCGGGCTTGATCGTGGCCTCTTTCATTTTTCCCATCGTGCAGGCGCAGGTGGTCTGCACATCGCCTATCACCAGGTCCGCTGCGCCGCGATTGTATACGGGGACGGTTGTCACATAGTAGTTGTCGTTGGGAACGACGCCTAGGTCGACGGTGGAGGCGTTCAATTCGATAGCGGGCGCGGCGTTCGAAGGACTGGCCGCCGCCGGGGGCAACGCCCCCACTCCTTCCTGGGCGATGGAAGGATTCGCCGATGTTTCGCTCTTTATGCGCTCGAGGAAGTCGTCATCGTTCTTGGGGGAGGGCTGCGGGCTACAACCGGTCACGTACAGGGCGAGGATGGCCCCGGCTAGTGCCCACGTCCAATGAATTTTGCGCCCACGTTGCATCTTCATGTTGTTATTCCGCCTTCAGCCGGACGTGATAGCGTTTCTCGGCTTCCCCGAGGCTCCTGGCAAGGTTGTCGTACACCTCGTCCGTCACGGCTCCGTCCATATCCATGCCCATCAACAAAGCGCCCACCACGGGCTCGAACAAGGGCATGACCAGCGCGGCATGGGGCGAGACCCGATGAATCGCCGTGCGCATGGCGTCGATCAAGATGGGGCTTGATCCCTTGAATACGCTGCCCGCCATAACCACTTCGAAAGCTTCCTGGGTTACGCCGAGGGATCGCGCCGCAGCGTTCACCATCATCCCGAGGTACCGGCCGCCGTGTTCTAGGATATCACAGGAGGCCGCGTCGCCTTCAAGCGCGGCGTCGAATACGAGCTTGGCCATGGGCTCGAGGGCTCTTTCGTCGAGTTGTCCGCGGTACATGCGATAGAACAGATCGTCGACATGGGCGCATTCGGCTCGGGCGACGAACTTGTCGGTCAGGATCGTGGGCGGAATGATTCCCTCTCGGGCCTGCCAAACTCGGCGAAGGGCGATGCGTCCTATTTCGGATCCTGTGCACTCATCCCCCGATTTGTCGCCGAGTCCGCCGACGCGGACTTCCTGTCCGCTGCGACTGCGGCCTGCACACACGCATCCTGTTCCGCAGGCGATGACAATGCCGCTGGGGTGGCGAGTGCCGCCGCGCAGTCCTGCCATTGAATCGTTGCGAAATGTCCGGCGGGTCGCGCCGAAAAGCGGGGTGTATATCTCGCGTTCGAGCATGTCGTAGTCTTCGGGCAAGTCGGCTCCGGCAATGCCCATGCCGATGCTTGAGATGTCTTGCAGTGCACATTGGGCTTCGGCAAGGGCCGTTTGGACGGCCTTGCGGTTTTCCGTAGCGGCGGGTTCAATGCCGAGGCATTCGTAATTGCCTGATCCAGCGGCGCCAAATCCGAGTATGTCGCCTCGTTCGTTGGCGACGAGGCAATGCGTCTTGGTTCCGCCCGCGTCCAATCCTAGGTAATGCCGCATGAGGGTGCATGCCTCCCGGGGTCGTTCTAGGCACAGTTCTGCCGCGTATTGGAAAAACGCGCGCGGAAGGGACACTCCCGCGCGCGTGGGTCGCCATGGATTCAATGGCTTCCGGAAACGTCAATTCTGAGCTTGAAGCTTTTGCAACTCGCTCTTAGCCAAGACGGCTGCGTTGTGCATTGGATAGTTTTCCACCAGTTGTTTCAGGAGGTCTATCGCTCGCTGCCTCTGTCCAAGATTGAGGTAGGCGCCAGCTTGTTTGTACATCGCCACGGGAACCTTGGGGCTTGTCGGATAGGAAGCCTTGACTTTTTCATATTCTCGGATGGCTTCTTCCGCTTTGCCAAGCTTGTCGATGCTCTGGGCCTTCCAGAATTGGGCGTTGGCCGAATTTTCGGTGTTCGGGTACTTTTTCACGAAATCGCCGAATTGTTGCGCGGCAGCGCCAAAGTCATTGGCTTTGAATGACTTCATCGCCTGATTGTATTCGGCCACGGCGCTGTCTGCTGAAAGGGGCGCTTCGGGCTGTGCGGCGGGAGCCGACGGCGTAGGAGTTTCCGCGAGGATTTTTTCCTCGCTGGGCTCGGGAACGGTCGGAACCGCAGCGGGGGCCGCCTGGGGGCTCGTTTGGACGGGCGGGGCGGAGGTCGGCACGGACGAAAGGGGCGCGGGCTGGTCTTCCACCTTGATCGAATCGACGAGGACGCTCTGCGGCGAGGTTGACGCCGCCCCGGGGGGAGGCGTCAACCCGCTGAGTTTGTAGAGATTTCGGGTCAACTCGTTGAGCTTGGCGTCGATTTTATCGAGCTTGGCCTGGGTTTCCTGAACCATGCCCTTTAGTTCGCGCGTCTCCTGGTCGCTCGAATCCAGACGCGTCGACAGGTCCGCGGTGGCCTTGTTCAACTGGTCAACCGAGGTTGACGTGTTTTTCTCAAGGTTCCTAACGCTGCGGTACGTGCTGTTGATGACTTCCCGGTTGTCGGTGGCGCATCCCGCCAGAACGAGCACGGCCAGAGTCGTCACCGCTCTTTTCATCCACGCGTCCATCTTGTTCCCCTCGTTTCGTCAGCCACGTTGGCCCGAAAGACGCTTATCGCGCGGCCTTGTTGAACTCGCACCGGCGATTCTTCGACCAAGCGGCTTCGTCGTGACCGCCGTCGACCGGCTTTTCTTCGCCGTAGCTGATGGTGACGATGCGATCGCCGGAGATGCCAAGTTTCACCAGGTAGTCGCGGACGGCCAGGGCGCGTTTCTCGCCGAGGGCCAGGTTGTATTCCTGGGTGCCGCGTTCGTCGCAGTGGCCTTCGATCTGGACCAGGACGTCCGGCTGGGCCTTGATAAGCTCCGCATTTTTGTTGAGCTTGGCGCGGGTGTCGGCGCGCAGATCGTATTTATTATAATCGAAGTGCACCGTCGACAGGCCTTCAAAAGGCACCCACATTTTGCTGGTTACGTCGATGTCCGGCTGTCCATCGCCGCTTCCTTGCTGCTCGACTGCCGGGCCAGGGGTCGGCGTGATTTTGGGCTGTTTTTTGCTGGCGCAACCCGTTCCCAACGCCAGCATCAAAATCAGGCTTGCCGCAAGGACTGTGAATACGAAACCGCGTTTGCTGTTCATGGTCTCCTCCGCACTATTCTTCTTTTCGTTTCCGCTTTATCTACAAAGGGGCCACGGTCTCTGGTGACAAACAGAGCCACCGCCGTGAAACACGCCCCTATCCGAGACTGTCTTTGCCCCCCCGACTCTCGCGTCAATGGCGGGCAGGGGATCGGCGCGCCATAGTCATGGTAATACCCCGACATTATCAAAACGTTTCCGCTACTCGTACTATTCCCGCCCTCGCTCTGGGGGCTGGAATAGAGAATGGCGCGCTCGGCAGGATTCGAACCTGCGACACCTAGCTCCGGAGGCTAGTGCTCTATCCCCTGAGCTACGAGCGCCCTCGTTTCGTTCGGCTATGCCAAACATGATTAGACTATCACACCTCGTCCGTCAAAGTCCAACATTGCGCGGACGCAAGGGAAAAAGACTCACGCGTTTTCGTCTTCGTCCGTTTCGGAAAAAAGACCGTTCTCATCGTCTTGCGTCGACAAACCGGGCGAAATTTGCTGCGCTTCGCCCAAGGTCGCGGCGGTTTCCGTCAGGTGTTCTTCCTTGCTTTCGGCCAATGCGCGGGCGACGGCGCTGACCTGCGCGCCTTCGGTCGGGGACATGATCTTGACGCCTTGCGTGTTGCGGCCTATCGTGCGGATGTCCTTGACGGGCGTGCGGATCACGATGCCGTCCGTGCTGACGACGACAATCTCGTCTTCGTCGTCGACGGTGAGCATGCCCACGACGTTGCCGTTGCGGTCGCTGGTCTTGATGTTGATGATACCTTGTCCGCCTCGGTGTTGCAGCCGGTATTCGCCGACCTTTGTCCGTTTGCCGAAGCCCCTTTCTGTTACACTGAGAACCGTCATGTCGTCCTCGGCGATGGAAACGCCGATCACGCGATCGCCTTTTTCCAGGCGAATGCCAATCACGCCGCGCGCGCCGCGCCCCATGGAGCGGACGTCTTTTTCGGGAAAACGAATCGCCAAACCGTTGTACGTGGCGATCAGGATGTTGTCGTTGCCCGAGGTGATCTGCACGTCGATGAGATCGTCGCCCTTGTCGAGATCGATCGCGATAATGCCCGCCGCGCGCGGATTGCTGAAAGCGGTGAGTTCGGTCTTCTTGATCGTGCCGTTGGCGGTCACCATGAAAACGAACTTGCCCTCTTCCTTGAGGTCGCGCACCGGCAAGCATGCCGTCACGCGTTCGTCTCCCGTGAGGTCAAGCACATTCACGATCGCGCGACCACGGGCCGTGCGGCTGGCCTTGGGCAATTCATGCACCCTGCGCCAGTACACGCGCCCGAGGTTCGTGAAGAAGAGCATGTATTGGTGCGCCGACGCGATGAACAGGTCGCGCACAAAGTCTTCTTCCTTCGTCTCCATGCCGGCAACGCCCCTGCCGCCGCGCCGCTGTTTGCGGTAGGTGCTGACGGGCACGCGCTTGATGTAGCCTTGGTTCGACACCGTCACGACCATGTTCTCGTCGGCGATGAGATCTTCGATGGCGAATTCCGAGGTCTCGCCCAAGATAATCGTGCGGCGGTCGTCGCCGTATTTGTTCCGAACTTCGAGTATCTCGCGGCGGACCTCGGCCAAAATCGTGCGTTCGCTCGACAGAATGCGCTGGAAGTGCTCGATCTGTTTGAGCAAGTCGGCGTATTCCTTCTCTAACTCCTCGCGTTCGAGACCGGTCAATCGGCGCAGGCGCATGGCGAGGATCGCGTTGGCCTGAATCTCGGTGAAACCGAAGCGATCGCCCAATCGCACGCGGGCCTGATCGGCGTCTTCCGACGAACGTATGATCTCGATCACTTCGTCGATATGGTCGATGGCCTTGAGCAGTCCTTCGACGATATGCGCGCGCGCCTCGGCTTGGCGCAGGTCGTACTCGGTGCGCTTGCGGACGATCTCGGCGCGGTGCTTGACGTAGTAGCCGACCATTTCCAGCAGCGACAACACGCGCGGCTGATTGTTCACCAGCGCCAGCATCAAAATGCTCGCGTTTTCTTGCAGCTGCGTGTGTTTGTAGAGCTGATTCAGGATGACCTGAGGCTCATCGCCCTTGCGCACTTCGATGACGACGCGCATCCCATCGCGGTCGGACTCGTCGCGCAAGTCCGTGATGCCCTCGACCGTCTTGGCGTTGACCAACTCCGCGATGTTTTCGATCAGGCGCGCCTTGTTGACCTGATACGGCAGTTCCTTGACGATGATGCGATCCCGATTGGCGCGCTGGTCGTGTTCAATGGCGACCTTGGCGCGCACGGTGATGCGCCCGCGTCCGGTGCGGTATGCCTCGGGCAAGCCTTCGCACCCGTAGATGATGCCGCCGGTCGGGAAATCGGGCGCTTTGACGAAGCGCATCATGTCTGCGACGGTCGCCTTGGGATTGTCAATGAGATGCACGACCGCGTCACAGACTTCGCGCAAATTGT
>JAKJDA010000689.1:0-232 GCA_022706165.1 Candidatus Hydrogenedentota bacterium
GTAATAATTACTAGATGCGATGAATTACAAGACATTTTTAATGATCTTGGTCGAGGTCAATCGTATGGAGCTTCAACAACTCACATGAGTAAGCTTCTTCCAAGAATAGAAGGTGGCAGCGGAGCAGGTTGCCCAATTCTCGTTTTTGGTATTTCTAAAAAATTATATATTGAGGGAAAATAATATGAATGCATCTGACGATTTATTGAACAAAGTTGGAAATAATAAGTTC
>JAKJDA010000689.1:313-544 GCA_022706165.1 Candidatus Hydrogenedentota bacterium
AAGACTTACCTGTTGAATCAATAGTAAATGATACAGCACATCTATATTTATGGGTTCCAAATGCATTACTTCCAGATGGTTTACAAGTAATGGAAAGCTGGGGATTTACTTATAAAACAAATCTTATATGGTATAAAATAAGAAAAGACGGTGGACCAGATAGACGAGGTGTAGGATTTTATTTTCGTAATGTAACAGAAGTACTTTTGTTTGGTGTTCGTGGAAAGAATG
>JAKJDA010000690.1 GCA_022706165.1 Candidatus Hydrogenedentota bacterium
CGACCGCGAAACCACGCGCGAGGAGCTGGAAGCGGCTATCGAAGCCGAGGATGACGGGCATGTCCACGGCCCCGGCTGCGGCCACGATCACCACGATCACGACCACAAGCCCGCCAAGAAGGCTGCCGCGAAGAAGCCGGCCGCCAAGAAGGACGCGGTGAAGGAAGAGGCGAAGGCCGAGGAAGCCCCCGCCAAGAAGGCACCGGCGAAAAAAGCCGCCGCGCCGAAGGCGGACGCCGAGGAAAAGCCGGCCGCGAAGAAATAAGCTTCGCGCCTGACGAATGACGAAAGGCCGGGTGGAGCGATCCATCCGGCCTTTTGCGTTGGCGGGTGGCGGCTATAGCGCCCGCGTCCAATATCGGAGCCGATGTGCTTCCTCGGTGATGCTATCCACCGTCTTCCAGTCGAACGATGCGGTGACGCCGTCCAGCGGCGCATAACCGCGGCTGCGCCAGAAGGCGTCGAGCGGGCGGTATCCGGCGGGACGATCCGGGTGATCGGCGGGGCGAAGCACGCTGCAGAACGCGGTGTGCGTGGCGCCG
>JAKJDA010000691.1:0-250 GCA_022706165.1 Candidatus Hydrogenedentota bacterium
CACGCCGGTCAAAAAATGACCCTTGCCCGTGGCATGCGACGTCTGGGAGGGACGTCGGCCCCGGCGTCCGCGTCCAGGCCCGAACGCCGGTCGCTCAGTGGTAGCCGATCGCCTGCGGCGATTGGCGCGTGGGTTCTGGTGGGACGGCCAAACGCTCACGCGTTCGGCTACTTCCGATCTCTGATGTCTTGATATGATGCGCAAGATCTCTTCCACGGTCGCACACCAGCTGAAGGAGACCCCTCTCTTC
>JAKJDA010000691.1:277-540 GCA_022706165.1 Candidatus Hydrogenedentota bacterium
TGATCTTTGTCCCCGTCGCCCTGGTGCTGCCGCACCTTTCGCCCCTTTCACATAGGACGATCTTCTTCGCCTCTGTCGCGGCGATCATTCCACTGGCGGCCCTGCTCAGCCGGGCAACCGAGGGTGTCGCAGAGAAAACGGGAGACGCCGTGGGCGGATTGCTGAACGCGACGCTCGGCAACCTCACCGAACTGGTGATCACGCTCACCGCCCTGCGGGCGGGAATGTTCGATCTGGTCAAAGGGTCCCTCACCGGCGCGGTT
>JAKJDA010000692.1 GCA_022706165.1 Candidatus Hydrogenedentota bacterium
GGGGCAGATGTGGTGGGGCGTGGCGCAGCAGGGCATGTACAACCTGCTCGGCCTGGCCCTGGCCCTGGCCCTGGTCTATCTGGTGATGCAACGCCTGGCTGATCGCATCCTGGCACCCATCGAGCGCCTGGTGCGGGTGGCCAAGGATATTTCCCGGCTGGGCCAGTACGACTTGCGTGTGCAGAAGACCAGCGAGGATGAGCTGGGGGAGCTGACCGATGAGTTCAATCGCATGCTCAGCCAGATCGAGTTGCGCGACGCACCACGGAGCTGCGCACGGCCATGCTGGCGGCTGAAGAGGCCAATCGCGCCAAGTCGCAGTTTCTGGCCAACATGAGCCATGAGATACGCACGCCCATGAACGGTGTGCTGGGCATGACCGAGTTGTTGCTGGCCTCACGGCTGGAGCCGGCACAGCGGCATTTTGCCGAGACCATCAATCATTCGGCCGAGGGCTTGCTGGAAATCATCAACGACATCCTCGATTTTTCCAAGATCGAGGCTGGTCGCCTGGAGCTGGATGTGCAGGCCTTTGATGTG
>JAKJDA010000693.1 GCA_022706165.1 Candidatus Hydrogenedentota bacterium
GTCGATCGTGAACATCTGATCCGCATTGCCGTGGTCCGCCGTAATCACGGCGATGCCTCCCAGCTCCCGGATGACGGCCAGCAGCCTCCCGACGCACTGATCGACAGCTTCCACCGCGACAATGGCCGCTTCCGTCACGCCCGTGTGGCCGACCATATCGCCGTTGGGATAATTCGTTCGGCCGAACCGGTAATCGCCGCTTTGGAGCAGGTCGATGACGGTTTGTGTAATTTCTTCGGCCTTCATCTTCGGCGCGCGGTCAAACTCGATACGGTCGGAAGGGATTTCCATGTATTTTTCGAAGGATTCATCGATGCAGCCCGAGCGGTTCCCGTTCCAGAAATACGTCACATGTCCGTATTTCTGCGTTTCCGACACGGCGAAGGTTTTGACCTTTTCCGCGCAGAGGTATTCGCCGATGACGCGGTCGATGGCCGGAGGCTGCACCAGAAAATGAGGCGGAATGTGGGCGTCGCCGTCGTACTCCATCATGCCCGCGTAAAAGACATCCGGCAGGGGTCCCCGGTCGAAT
>JAKJDA010000694.1:0-248 GCA_022706165.1 Candidatus Hydrogenedentota bacterium
CTGCCGCGCGATCTCCAGCCCCAGCCCCCGGTTCCCGCCCGTCACCAGCGCCACCGTCTTCGTCGTCATCGAACACCTCCAGAACAGGTTGCAGGAAAGGATTGTTCACCACGGAGACACGGAGGGCACGGAGAAAAAATAAAAGAGAGATAAAAACAAAAACACAAATAATAATAATAATAATAATAATAATAACAAGATAGCAGGATTGACAGGATAAAAAGAGGAATAAAAAAATATTTTTTTGA
>JAKJDA010000694.1:258-531 GCA_022706165.1 Candidatus Hydrogenedentota bacterium
TAAAAAAGGATCAAACCACAGATACACAGTGATGCACGGTGATAAAAAATCAAAAAACCATTTTTACATTTTTATCCTGACCATCTTGTCATCCTGTTCTCATATTTTTATTTTTTTCTCATCTTTTCTCCGTGCCCTCCGTGTCTCCGTGGTGAATCTTCCTTTTCAGGCCAACAACCCGATCCGTACCAGGTCCATCACGGGCCGGTTGCGTTCGCGGGTGTCATCCAGGTCGATGCGGAATTCGGCCACCCAGTCGTTGAAGCCGTCGGT
>JAKJDA010000695.1 GCA_022706165.1 Candidatus Hydrogenedentota bacterium
GCCCACGCCTCAAACAGCACGAAAAGCGGAACCAGCAGCACCACACCGCGCAGGATGTTCGCAGCCACCGGCCCGAGGGGCGCGAGACCGAACGCGCCCTCGACGGCGCGCACGCCGGCCCCCAGCAGGTCCGTCCAGAACCAGCCGCACAACGCCGCCGCCCACTCCACATACCGCTCGCCAGTGCTCATGCAAACCTCCCGCCGCGCGCCCCGGGGAACGGTTGGACACCCGCCCCGTCGCCGAACGGCACACGGGGGATTCTAGCAAACCGGACGGCGGTGTGGCGGGCGGCCGCAATCCGTTTTTTGGGGGGTGCGATGACTTGACATGGGGGGACGAATTGGCGTATTCTATGGAAGCCGTGCCGAGGTAGCTCAGCTGGTAGAGCAGCGGACTGAAAATCCGCGTGTCGGCAGTTCGATTCTGCCCCTTGGCACCATTTTTTTTGGACACACCGCCGCACGCCCCCCGGGGTTCGCGGCGTGATGGGTCAGGGCTTCGCCGGAATAGCTCAGTCGGTAGAGCGCG
>JAKJDA010000696.1:0-247 GCA_022706165.1 Candidatus Hydrogenedentota bacterium
GGCGCGGGCCGGAGAAGCCCTGCTTTTGTGTTTGGCTGCGGGTTGTGCTGTAATTTGGCGTTTTGGTCGCGGCGCAAGGGACCGTGACGGCCGGGTAACATTGGGGAGTTGAGACGGTATGAATCACGCGGAGTTGGTGAACCGGTTCAAGCAGGCGCGGGTCATGATGGTGGGGGACATTTATCTCGACGAGAACGTGTATGGTTCCGTGACGAGCGTGAGCCTGGAAGCTCCGATCCCCGTGTAT
>JAKJDA010000696.1:296-530 GCA_022706165.1 Candidatus Hydrogenedentota bacterium
AAAACGGCACAATCCCGGCGCGGCGGGCAATGCCGCCTGCAATGTGGCGTCGCTCGGCGCGACGACCTATATGGTCGGGTACGTAGGCGACGACGTGAACGCGGGGATTGTGCGGCACGAGTTCGCGGTCCGCAACGTGAATACAGACTACGTCGTGACGGACCCGGTGCGCCCGACCAACACATACGGCAAACTGCGCGCGGGCGGGTTCAACATCCCGAGCCAGGAGATTCT
>JAKJDA010000697.1 GCA_022706165.1 Candidatus Hydrogenedentota bacterium
AACACTTTCCAGGGGTAGGGGCGGAATCCGTCCGCCCCATCCTCAGCGCAAACCTTGGTACGGAGCAAGAATGTGCCAAGGACGTCCAACTGGCAGTGGGCATGCGTGGTCTTCTCGGAACATGGAGAACGAATGCGTGGCAGAGCAATTTACGGTCAAGTATCGCTGCGTTTGCTGGCTCTCGGGTCTGGATGGGGCGGACGGATTCCGCCCCTACTGTTTGCGTCTTCCGTGAGTGAATGCGCGGGGCATGGAAATGTGCTAATATGTCGTATCCGGCGAATCGCTGGAAATATTGCATAGGGTTAATAGCGTAGGGTTAGCAACGTAATGCGTCAGGAGTCCGTATGAGTACCATCCATGTCGTTTTGCCAAACGGTTCGCAACTTGAGTTGCCCGAAGGGAGTTCCGTGTTGTCTGTGGCCGAGAAGATTGGGCCGCGCTTGGCCAAGGAGGCCCTGGGCGGAAAAATCAACGGCGAGGTGCGCGGGCTGACTACGCCCGTTGGCGATGGCGACAAGATCGAGAT
>JAKJDA010000698.1:0-262 GCA_022706165.1 Candidatus Hydrogenedentota bacterium
TGATTAATTCAATCCCTTTCTCGGCAGACCGGACAGAGACAATATCTGCCATATTTCTTATGACATCATGTAAATGGAAATTGACTGAACTCATTTCTAGTTTGCCCGCCTCGATCTTGGAAAAATCCAGGATGTCATTAATGACTTCGAGCAGGGAATTGGCCGCCGCCTCAATCTTGCTGATATAATCCATCTGCTTGGCGGAAAGTTCAGTCATCAATGCCAGATTGGCAAAACCGATAATGGCATTCATCGGCGTCCG
>JAKJDA010000698.1:293-526 GCA_022706165.1 Candidatus Hydrogenedentota bacterium
CTCATATGCGCCAGAAATTCACTCTTCGATCTGGTGGATGCTTCCGCCGCCTCCTTGGCAATCTTCAGATATTCCAGCTGCTTTTTTTCGGTTACGTCTTCAAGGATGCCTTCGAAGAAAAGCACATGATTATTCTCATCCCGAACAGCCCTGGAATTCATCGAAGCAAAAATCTCACTTCCATCCTTGCGGAAAGCCTTAAATTCAAAATTCTTTACAAGGTCCCGTTTCTT
>JAKJDA010000069.1 GCA_022706165.1 Candidatus Hydrogenedentota bacterium
CCGTCCAGTCAGCCAACATCCGCATAATAGCCCGCAAGATTAGGTGTGTTGAAACCGGAACGCCGGACAATCCGTCGCCATGCATACACAGGTAAACGGCAAACGCCAAAGTTCCCAATCCCGTTGCCAGCCATCGGTCTATACGTCTTTCATCCATTCTTTGTCCATCCGTCGTACGGGCAGATCTTCGTATCTGCCCTACCATCGCCTACAGTGCTTTTCTCGTTTCTCTCGCAACTCCCCCATCCCGCTACTCAGCTACCCTGCTATTCTGCCTCTCCCTCATTCCCCCTACAGCCTACAGTCTACAGCCTACAGCCCTCTCTCCATCCCGCCCCCCCCCATCCTCACAGCCCAATCAGCTCCAGCACCGGATCCATCGGCGTCGCGATCGAGTATCCCGAATTCGAGAGGTTCCTGTTCGCGAATCCGTTGCTGGCGTTTACCCAAACCTCCGCGCTCGGAACGAATTGGCAGACCACGCCGATCACCCTCATCTGCCGTCCGTCACGATCACTTTTCACCTCAAGGACAGGCCCTCCGCTGCTGCCGGGATAAGCGGGACAGTCGAGAACGATCGAATGGCTCTTGTCGTTGAGCGCGGCCACAATGCCTTTTCTGAGCAACGGCCGAAGGGGATCGAGTTGCGGCTGCTCCTGGATCCCGAGACTGCTTGGGTTTCCGAACAGATAGACCTCCATGCTTCAGTTTATACCAGACACCGTAACTCGTGTTCAGCCACTGTATCGCCCGGCTCACGTTCCCCTTCAAGGTTGCGAAAACAACACCAGTCAATATCACACAGCCGCCAACAATGCTTAAAGGAGTTAACCGCTCGCCTAAGAACAGCACGGAAAACAAAACTCCCACTATCGGTGTAAGATACATCGAGACCGTGGTTCTGACCACTCCGAAAACCCGACATGCTGAACTCCAAAAAACAAAGCAAAGCGCGGATGCAAAAATTCCGAGAATCATAATATTGCCCCACACCGATGGCTTTGAAAACCGAGCTGTGTTAACCTCGGCATCAATCGTAACTCTTATCAATCCATCCAAAACTGAATGTCCCTGCTCCGTCATTCCATATACAACGACAGGAAACATTAAAACTACGGCGTAGCAAAATGATTTTCTCATCGCAACGACAGGACAGATACCCATCGCGTTCACTTTGTCGAGCAGCACCGAATACAACCCCCAGCACAACATGGCGCAAAATGCCATTGTATCACCGATCGGGCATGACACAACCTCAACGCACCCTCTCAAACTCACAAGCGCCACCCCGACAACCGCCACTGCGGAACCTATGAGCAGACGCACCGAAAAATGTCCGTTACGGGTGAACGCTCTCACCATGAACGCCGTGACAATAGGCCCGAACGAAACAAGTATCGCCACATTGCTCGCATTGGAATATTTTATGGCGCAATTCTCAAGAAACTGATACGCAGCCACCCCTGTGATTCCCATCGCCACGTAAAGTATTTCATTTTTTAGCGTCCGTTCCACCGGCATCAAAGCATCCAATCTTTTCTGAACCATACCAACCGGCACCAACACCGCCCACGCCAATGCGAATCGCAGCCAAAGGATCTCAAGCGGAGAAAAATCCACCAACAGCGAACGCGTATTCGCAAAAGACATCCCCCATACCGACACTACTGTCGCGAGTTGTAACCACCTGTAAAACATAAACATCACCGGAGTGGCGGCATCGAGTCCTGCATCCCCAGCGCCTCATATTTGGAACGGGCATAGTCGTGATATTCAAGTTTCACAATGTTCTTGATGCCGAGCGAAGCGAGATAGCCGTCGATCCTCCGCATTTCATCCGGCGCGTTGTTGCAACCGGGCACGACCGGAATGCGCACCTCCAGCTTGACCTTTTTTGAAACCAGATATTCAAGATTCTGTTTGATCGGGCCGTTACGAACCCTACAGAGCCGCTGGTGCAATCCGCTGTCGAACGCCTTGAAGTCGGGCAGCCACACGTCGGTGAGCGGCAACAACCGCTCGATTGCGGCCGGCGGCGCGTAAAGCGAAGTGTCCAGTGCGGTGGAAAGTCCCACCGCCTTGAGCGCCGCGAAGAATTCCGCCGCCCACTCCCAGAATAAGAGCGGCTCGCCGCCGGAAAGCGTCACGCCGCCGCCGGTCGCCTCGTAAAACTGCTTGTCCTCCAGCGCCTTCGCGACCAACTCCGGAATCGTCGCCGGTTTTCCATAGAGCTTCAGCGCACCGCCGGGGCAGATCGTCTCGTTCATCGTGCATTTCGCGCAGTGTTTGCACTTGTGCTTGAAGCGCGCGAGCTGCGGCGCGGGACTGAGGCTTTCGGGATTGTGGCACCAGAGGCACTTGAGCAGACAACCCTTCACGAAGAATGTCGTACGGACACCCGGTCCGTCATGGATCGCCATTCGTTTCGTGTCCAGCATCAAAGGTGTTTTCATTTGCATCCTCAATGCATGATTCTCTCGGCTCGCAGGATGTAGGCGTCCTGTTCGGATTTCGGCATGTCGTTCCAGCGGACGTTCCAGCCGCAGACGCGCACCTGAAGATTCGCGTACTTCTCCGGATGCGCCTGGGCATCGCGCAGCTCCTCGGAACTGAACACCATGAACTGAACCACGTCGCCACCATTCGCGTGGAACACACGCACGACGGACTTCATCGCCTCGAGCCCCTCGCGTCCCGCGCAGGCCGACGGATGCATCATCACGTCGAGAGGATAATTCCCCGGCATGACCTCGACGCTTGACGACGCGAGCGTCGCCACCAAAGCGGTCACGCCCTCGGTGTCCGCCCCCATCGTCGGCGACAGATTCTTCGACATCTCCTCGCCCGCCTTTCGCCCGTCGGGCGTCGCGCCGGTCTTCTTGCCCAGTTCGATGAACTGCCGCGCGCTGTGGCCGGACGCGCGGAAGGTACCGCCGCGCCCGTTGGGGAAACCGTTTACCCGGCTCGCGAAGCATTTGAGTATCTCCGCGCCGAGCGCGTTCGCTTCCTTGTCGTTGTTGCCCCACTTGCGTTTCGAGCGCAGCATCCGGAGCCGCATCGGCTCGTGCCCCTTCCAGTTCGCCGCCATCACTGCGCCGAGTTCCGCGAGCGTCATCTCGCGTTTCTCGTAGACGAGCTCCTTGACCGCCATCAACGCATCTACCGTCGTGCCGGTGCCGATTCCGAGGAAGCTGCTGGCGTTGCCGCGCGGGCAACCGTCCATGAAGCCGTCCCTGCGCGTCTTGAGTGCGTGCTCGGTCGCGAGCGTCATCATGTTCGCGGGATTGACCTCTCCAAGCACCGTCTGGAGCTCAGCCGCGATTTTCCGGCCGCGCTCGGACACGTCGCCGAGGCGGCGCAAATACTCGGCCACGAACGCATCGAACGAATCGGCCGACCACGTTCCGTCCTTCGCCTCGGCGAGCATCTTCTCCACCGGCTTGAGGAAGTTGACGTGGCCGGCGCCGGTACGGTTCAAAGCGTCGGGGAGTCCGTGCCCGTAACAGCCGAACAGATCCATCGTGCGGCAATCCTCGTCGGAGGCGTGGTCCCACTTTTTCAACGACTTCGCGGCTGACTCCTCGCCGATGAAGGCAAGCGAGCGGTGGCGCCGGGCCATATCCATTAGTTTGTCCATCGCCCAGTCCGGCGTGTTCGGCGCGATCTTCACCAGAATCTTCGGCGTCGGCAGGTTGCATTCGTCCACCACTTCCATGATGATTTTCGAGACGTGGTTGAACGCGCTCGATCCGTCAGGATTGGTGCCGCCCAAGCCCGCGGGCTGGTTCCAGTAGTTGTTGACCGAGCCCCACTGCCAGAGGAAGTGTTTCAACTGCTCGCGGAACTCCACCTCGGTGGTGCGGCCCGCCGCGATGTCCGCGTCGTAATACGGCGTCAGGAACACATCGAGCAGGGAGAGCGAGCGGCACTGGAAAGCGTCCAGATGCTCTGAGTCGAAGAACCAGAGCCACACGAACATCAGCATGTCGTAGGCCGTCTGCGGCGGCTCCCGGCGGAGGCGCTCCAGACAGGCGATCTCCTTCGTGAGTCGCTCGCGCCCCTTCGCGCCGTCCTCTATCTTGTCCGCTGCGAGCCGCTTCTTCGCCTGCACGATGAAGCGGTCGATCCCGGCCATAATCGCATCCATCACCACCTTGAGGCTGTCGTAGAACGGATCGTTCGGCTTGGCGTACTTCTCAAGCCGCGCCTTTACTCCGGGGAAGCCGAGCTTCAGGATGACGCGCCAGTCGGGGACGGAATGGTCGAAATCCTGCCACATGCACCAGTCGCCCGCGTTGTTGCCGGCGTGCCAGGCGGCTTGCACCTGTTTCGGCAGACGCTTCGCATTGACCGGACCAGAACGCGGATAGAACACGGTGTTTCGCATCGGTAAATCATTGCGGTTCCACAACGAAATCGCGGGGAACCAGTCGAACCCCGCGACGTCGATCGCTTGGCGGGTCAGCTCGAACGCGAAACATTTCGCCTTGGTCATCCGCCACGGCTCGCCGGACTTCGCGCCCTCCGCAATGATTTTCCTCAGCTCATCCTTGATGCCGGCATTGTCGAATCCGGTCGTCCGGTCCGTGACGTCCTGCCGGAACTTCTGCCGCAGGTAGGTGTCGGCGTCGGCGAAGTTTGCGACGTACGGATTCGACGCGCCGAACAAGACCGGCGAACTGCCGGCCGCGACCGTTCCCATCACCATCTTAGAAAAATCTCTTCTCGTAATTCTCATATCGTCCCCCATTTTTCCTCTTTTTCGCGGCTGATTTTAACGGATGGTTTCAAACGCCTCAAAATAACGTTGCCCCAGAACCCGCAGCGACCCGGCGGAGAAATGAATGCCGTCGGATTGGAGCGGCAACTCCGCCGCCTTCACCAGCGCGCAATGCGGAAACTTCGCGCAGAACGCCGCAAGTTTTTTGTTGAATACCGCAAAACACTCCGGCTTGCGGGTCGGTCCCACCGGATGCTCGGAAAGCTCGCCGAACACGATCGGCAGATTCGGATTGCCGAGCTGACGACGGAGTTCCGTCATCATTTTGGCGAGATCGACAAAATAATCATCGCCGCGCAGCTGGCAGTCACTCTCACCCTGGTGCCACAGAACGCCGCCGAGTTCGGACGAACGCTTGGCGAAGCCCGCCATCGCCACCGCGTGGTCGAAGAGCGCTTCCCCCGGCATCCACTGGTCAAGCCGAGTTCCGCCGTCCGCGCACGGAATAAGCCCGATTTCGCGATTGAACTTTTTCGCCGCCGAGTCCGCGAAACTCGCGCCGAGCGAAATGCCGGAATGAAAATCTTTGCCAAACACGGCGCGATCTGGATTGATCGGTTCGGACATCGGCTGCCATCGCCCCATGCGCAGCATCTTGCAGCGGTTGTTCCCGATCGGCGGCACTTCGTTGAAATGTCCGCGTCCGGCCATATTGCTCTGCCCGATCAGCAGGAACGACAGAGTCCGCTTAGGCGTGTCCAAAGGTGACTTGGCAAGCAACGCCAGCGGTCCGTTGGCAGCAACCGCCCCAATCACCATCTTCGAAAAATCTCTCCGAATGACTTTCATATTTCCACCTCTTTCCCTGCAACAGCGAGCGTTAGCGAAGCCATCGCTGATATCGATGTGCTTTTTCTCTTCCGCGCGGATCGGCGCGCGTCGCGTCGGACGTCATTTACTTGACTTCAAGATCAGAACACGGCCACTAAAAGGCCACTCTTCGGCAGGATCCTCGCTTCAATACGTGCAAGGCCATCACCCGCCGGAACAACCGACAGCCTCGCCATGCCGCCACGTATGGTCGGGATCGTCACGTCAATCTTCGAGACAAGTGCATTCGCTGTTGCCGTCGGCAACGTCATCAGGCGAACACTCTTCGCATGGTCGGGCTTGTTCGTCATTATCGTCTCGATCTCAACGGGGAAACGCTCACCCGAAACCGTCAAACCGGTCTCGCGCGGCAACGAAAGTCCCTTCGCCTGCACGTCGGGATCGGACGACTCCGCATCAATGACGAGTTTCGATCCCTCCGCAAATACAAGATCAAGCTTCTCAAGCCCATCTGTCGTCAAGGGCTTGAAACCGCCGGCCTCAATCGTCAGCTTGTTGTTGACACCATCGGGATCGGCCTGACCATCCGCGCCGAGAAGAACCGGCGCACCGAACGCCAATGTACCCGCGCCACGCTTCATGAACCCGCGCTTCACCCGCAACGGCTCACACAACGCGAGCGTCTTGCCGGATGCCACCTCAAAGAACGCATTCGTGCCCATCAGGATGCCGCGATTCGGCGTCGCAAGCGTCATTGACTCCGTAATCTTCAGGCCCTGCCAATCACGCAGTTCCAACGCATCATACGTAAAGGCATCCATAGCGCCGCCAAGCGCATATGGATGGGCGATAGTGATGCCGCGAGCCAAGCTCGCTGAAGTGGTTTCCGGAAGCGCCACTAAAAAGCGCCCTTTAAACACACCATTCGTCGAGGAAATCTCCTGATCCAAACCTGCACCGGTCCATGTTCCGCTCTTCCACCCGGCGAACTCAACCCGGCCAGTGCCCGTCAATTCTGCAGACAGCACAAACTGCGCCGCCTGATTAATTGGACGCAGACTCAGCGTTCCATCGACATTCCACCCGCCGGTCGAAACAAGTGAATATTTTGTATGATATTGCGTCTTTGACTCAATTCCAAAGCTCCTGCCGGCAACAAGCGTCAGGTTTGAAATGACATACTGTCCCGCAAAACAACCCAACAACATGTCGTTCTGCAGGCACAACGATCGGCCGGGAAACGCCCTGATGTTGTCGCCTGTCGTACGTCCTGTAAAACTTTTCCCAATGACATAATCCGCGCCACAATGCGCAGCCTGCTGGTCTGACCATTTCCAAACGGTTTTGGCCACATCATCCTTATCGCCTATTTCCAAATAATTATCATAGTACCCGCCCGTGCCCGTATACGTGATCTGCGGCAGGACAACAGCATAGACGGAACGTACGGAACCAACCTGTCCTTCGATTTCAACATCCACAAACGGCGTCACGCCGTTCGCAAAACCCTCAAGCTTAATCTCGCGCGCCTTCACGTCCCGCACGTCAGCCCCAAGAGTCGCAATCAGATGACGGCACGCTTCAACACTTTCAATAACCGCTCCGCCATTCACAAGTACGACATCGCCCGACACGCCGACCTGAGCCGCCGTGAGGTTCTGCGCCACAAAACCATCTTGGGCATCACGCTCGATGACAATCCGCCGGGCAGGCGCAACGACATGGGCCGTCAAACGGACACGCCCATCCACCAGGACTTCTCGTGTAATCTCCGCTTCTGTCGTCCGCGTCGCATCCGCGACAAAGACACGAAGACGTCCTTGCAAACGTGCCGCTTCTTCGGCGGAAACCGTGCAAAGGACGACGGAAGAAACGCTTCCAGGCCCTGCTTGAGTTCCGTCAAAATCGATTCGAACATTCAAATACGCACCTTCCAGCGCAACCGAACGGCAACAGAATCCATTTGTCGCGAGAGTCGCATCAGCAGGCTGCGCGTCAAGGGCCAGCATAGCCACGTCCTCAAACACAACGTCAAGCTTACGCACTACCTCGGACATCGGCTTGAATGTGCCCGAACAAATGACGAATCGACTGTTCTCGCCATCGGCTGCATCCGTTCCATCCTCGCCAAAATCAAGCGTCGTGCTTGCCAAGGCAAACGTGCCTGCGCCGCGCTGATAGAAACCACCCTTCATCAGACGAAGCGGAGCCTTCAAAGTCAGCGTTATCCCCGCATCGGCCTCAAAATAACCATTCGAGACGCAATAGCCGCGATTGACCGCATCGAGTGTCAACGACTGCGTGGCGTGAAGTCCGTTGAACGAAGCTAGCGTAACCGCCTTGGGATTCGCCTCCGCCAAAGCACCGCCCATCGCCTTGGCTGATGCAATCTTCACGCCGGTTGAATACGCCAAATTCGTCGCGTAGGGCATATCAAACGAAAAAGAGCCCGAATACGCCGAATTATCGCCGCTCACAGAGGATTCAACAGGTTTGTAATAGCTGTTATTCGCCTCGCACCATCCGGTGAAATAAAGCGAACCGCTTCCGGAAAGCGGCGCAACCAGATCGAACGCGCGATTCATTTGAGATGAGCTAAGGCTCAGACTGCCGTTCAGTGTCCAACTTTCGCCCTTAAGCGGTTTGACAACAGGAGTCGTCAAATCACTAGTGCCGCTAACGAAATTCACAGTCGCGCCGGTCTCAATGATCAAATTTGTGATCGTCAGTGATTTCGAGTGCCATTGCCAATAGTTTTTGCCATCCCCTGTCGGTTTCATCGTGATCGAACTCCCCGGGAACACGTAATCACTTGTCCAACTATACTTTGCCGGAACATAAAGACGTGCCGTACCGGGGAACACGTAGTCCGCACCGCCATGAGCGGCCAGACCGTCAGACCAGAGGTTCGTCACGGACAACGTGCTGTTCGAATAACTCTGTGCCGACAGGTTCGGCGTATTATCCCATCC
Source organism: Candidatus Hydrogenedentota bacterium (assembly GCA_022706165.1). GTDB lineage: Bacteria > Hydrogenedentota > Hydrogenedentia > Hydrogenedentales > SLHB01 > JAKJDA01. Next base: position 8,524 of record JAKJDA010000069.1, read on the forward strand.
ACTCGGGATCTGATACGTCACCGTCTCGGCCAACGCCGAAGCGACTGTCAGCGCCGCAAAACCCACCATCATCTTTTTCATGGTTATAGCCCTCCTTAATTCAATAACGCTGTAACAGCTCAAGCATCTTGCGGTCGAGCTTCTTGCCGTCCGAATCTTCGTAGGCAACATCCTTCCGGCCCGAATTGAAGAAACCGTTTTCGCCGCCGATGTTCCAAATCGCCCAGCCCATGTCACGCTCCTTCCAGAGTTTCAGGTATGCCTCGAAGAAGTCAAGCACCATCGCATGAGGCGTATGATTCAGGACGCCGAACTCGCCCGCCATCGTCACACAACCCGTTGAGACGACCTCGTCCCAGTACTTGAAGTGCGTGCGATAGAGATATTCGCGCGAATCGTCGGGATAGCGCCGTGCGACATCGCGCCCCTTTTCGTCGACAGGCAAAAAGCACTTCTCCGCCGTCCATCCCCGGAAGCGTTGCGTGAACTGATGCGGCATGTCAAAATTGCGGATGGGCTTGATCTCCGTCCGTTTTGCACCATCCGATGAAACGACGGTGATCGTACCGGGAACCGCCCATTCGCCCTTCACGTTCTCAAGCGTCAGCTTACGCGCGCCCTCCGGCAGTTCGACGACGAGCTTACCCTGCCATTCGCCAATCTTGTTGTGCCACTTCGGGTCGACCGCGACGTTCTTCCATTCGGGCGACTTCTCATCGGGCACAATCGCCTTCTCCACCATCACCTTACCATCGGCTGTCGCCCGCATCGTCGCACACGTCGCAACGCGCAGGAGAGAAACCTCGACGCGACACGGCGGCAAGTCCAGAAGCTCGAAAGGCGCAAAGTCTTTCGTTCGGCTTTTCGCCGAGAAGGTCCCGCTCGGCGCATCGGGATCAAGCGGCCAAACAGGCTTGCCAGACGAAACCGGCGCATATTTCGAACCGTAGTGCGAAACGCTCATCGGATGATATCCGCGCCCCGCCCAGCCGATGTTGGGAATGTCGTTCAATTCGGACACCGGCAGATAAACGCCGCGAGAGGAGAGCCCGTCCAGCATAATGAACCGTTTCGGGTCTTCCTCGCGGATGGCCTTAATCAACGCACGCGCAATACGTGGATATTGTCCCTTACAGTAATCCTCATTCGGTTCATTGAAAAGGTTGAAGCTCATCTCATCATTCGAGATGTCGCGATAGCGCCGCGCCAGGAAGCGCCAATAGGCACACGCCGCATCAAGCGCCTCCTTATCCTTGAAAAGATCGTACTTCTCGTGGTCATAGCCCGCCACCGTGAATCCGGGAATGCGGTGGAAGCAGACCTGCACATGAATGCCGCGCTTGCGTGCGAATTCCACGCCCCGGTCAAGTGCCTTTGTCTCCTCGTCGCCCGGCTCGTTCCATGGCCCGCCCTTCTTGGTCAGGTAACGATAGTCGATCGGGAAACGGACGAAATTGAAGCCATACTTCGCCAAGACCTCGAAGTCCCATTCATTGAACCGTCCGCACCAGCCCTTGAACTTCTCGCCGTACAAGAACATGCCGAGGCTGTTAGCACCGCGCCAACGTTTCTTCGGCCGCCATCCGCCCTGCATCAGGTGACGACATCCGCCCAGCACCAAGCTTGTGCCCGCTGCACTGCAACTCAACATGAATTCTCTTCGATTTTGTATCATCTCACAGTTTCACTTCCACTAGCATCCCATAGGATTGGCCGACAACACCGGCCCCTTGATTGGCACTTATTATGCGGGGGGGGCGAAAACCGTCAACCCCTAAATTTTATCAAAAAAGTGTCGG
>JAKJDA010000006.1:0-256 GCA_022706165.1 Candidatus Hydrogenedentota bacterium
CTTTCCCGCCCAAAATCGGCCGCGACGAATTGCTCGAGCTCATCGATCTGTGGGACTTCAGCGCTGGATCCAAACAAAAGATCCGCGCCATTATCGAGAGCGACCCCGATATCCGCGGGCCACATCTCTTTCGATACTATAACCCCAAGCCGAGCCGCGTCCAGGCCGCCGAGGAGGCGATGGCAGGCATCATCGGCGTGCGGCATTGCCTTGCCGTCAACTCATGCACGTCCGCGCTCGTCGCAAGCTGCCGCGC
>JAKJDA010000006.1:274-7961 GCA_022706165.1 Candidatus Hydrogenedentota bacterium
GTCCCCATCATCGCCGACATCGATGAAACCTTGTGTCTCGATCCCTCCGCCATCGAGAAGGCCATCACGCGGCGCGTCAAGGCCATCGCGCCCGTCCACATGCGCGGCGCCCCAGCCCCGATGGACGCGATCATGGACATCGCGAACAAACGCGGCATCCCCGTCATCGAAGACGTCGCACAGGCGGGCGGCGGCTCGTTCCGCGGGAAACGGCTTGGAAGCATCGGCGCCATGGGATGTTTCAGTTTCGACTATTACAAAACGCTCACATGCGGCGAGGGCGGCTTCGTGACGACGAGCGACGCGTGGCTCTACGATCGGGCGCGAAGTTGGCACGACACGGCTGCATGCTGGCGCCCGGACCGCTACGCGCAAGAACGCCGCACGGGCGAATTGTTCTGCGGCGAAAATTACCGGATGAGCGAACTGCAAGGAGCCGTCGCGATCGCGCAGATTCGCAAGGCCGATTCCCTGATCGCTCGGCTTCGCGCCGCCAAAAAACGCATCAAGGACGAAATCGGCGGGTTTCCCGGCCTTGCCTTTCGCCGACTGACCGACGAGTCCGGCGACATCGGCACATGCCTGGCCATGTTCCTGCCCACGCCCGAAATCACGCGCCAGGCGTTGGATGCGATGAAAGCGGAAGGCGTTCCCGCAGGCGGCGTTTACGACGCAGAAGTGCGCGACTGGCATGTGTACGCCTACTGGGACCACATTCTCGACATGAAGTCCGTCGCGCCGGACGGACTGCCCTGGAGCGGCATGCCGAAACGCGAACTTCCTCGCTACGCACGCGACATGTCCCCAAAAACGTTGGAGCTTCTATCACGATCCCTACTGATAACCGTTAACCCCTACTATTCCGAAGAAGATTGCGCGGCCATCGCGAAAGGCGTCAACAAAGTGTTGCACGCCTTGCTCCGGTGATTCCGAACGCGTGCCGATGGCATTTTGGAAAGCCTTTCGAGGCCACGAAGAGGAGAAGAGCATGAAGCGATTGACCTTCCTGATTCCCGTCGTGTTGGCGTTGACCGCGTGCGGCATGCCGGAAAATTCGCCGTCCACAGCCCCGGGCCCGCATCCTCCGGCAACTTCCTCCGCCGCCACCCAACAGGACAGCCCCCCCGCGCCAACCGCCCCGCTGCGAATCGCCGTGGTGCCCAAAGGCCTGGTCCATCAATTCTGGTTGACCGTCAAAGCCGGCGCGGATGCGGCAGGCAAGGAATTTGGGGCAGAAATCCTCTGGAAAGGCCCGGCGAAGGAAACGGACATCCCGGAGCAGATCAACATCATCGAGGACATGATCCATGCGCGAGTCAGCGCAATTGTCATGGCCGCCTGCGACAAAGACGCGCTGGTCCATGCAGTCAAACGCGCCATGGACGCGAAAATCCCCGTCGTTGCCATCGATTCCGGCATCGCCGACGAGACCCTCCCCATCTCGTTTGTCGCCACGGACAATATTGCCGGAGCCAAGAGCGCCGCGGAGACGCTTGCAACACTCGTCGGCGAAAAGGGAAAAGTCGGCCTGATCCCATTTGTGCCGGGCGCGGCGACCTCGGTCATGCGAGAACAAGGTTTTCTAAAAGGCATGAAGGCGTTTCCGGCCATCCAGGTGTTGCCGCCGCTGTACAGTTACAGCGACGTGGCCAAAGGCATGACCGCCGCCGAGGACATGATGACGGCCAATCCGGACCTCGCAGGCATCTTCGCCGCGAACGAAAGCGGCGCCATGGGCGCGGCCCAAGCCATCAAGGCCGCCGGCAAGACAGGCCACGTAAAACTGGTCGCCTTTGACGCTGCCGAAGAAGAAGTAAACGCCCTCAAGGAAGGAGTCATCCAGGCGCTCATCGTGCAAAATCCGTTCCAAATGGGCTATCTAGGCGTAAAAGCCGCCGTGGATCACCTGCAGGGACGTCCCGTCGCAAAACGCATCGACACCGGCGTGACTGTGGTCACCTCCGAAAACCTCGACGCCCCGGAAGTTCAACAACTGTTGAACCCTCTGAAGTGACGCGCGGCACGCCCCCCAAAAACCTCCAACAGGAGAACAAAACATGAGCCTCAATCTCGCACATTACCTGCAAATGTCGGCGGAACTCCACGCAGACCGCTCCGCCGCCGTGTTCGATGAAAACCGCATCTCCTACGGCGAACTTGCCGCCATGGTCAAGCGCGTCGCCGGCATGCTGCGATCGCTCGGCGTCCAAAAAGGCGACAAGGTCGGCATGATGATCCCCAACACGCCGCACTTTCCCGTAATTTACTACGGCATCCTCCATGCAGGAGCCACGGTCGTGCCGATCAACACCATGCTCAAGGCCCACGAGATTCTGTATCACATCGACGATTCCGACGTGAAAGTCCTGTTCACCTGGAATCTTTTTTACCCAGAAACCTACCACGCTTTCCGAGACTCCGGAACATGCCGCCATCTCATTGTCGTAGCGCGACCCGGCGACAGCGAGGACCTGCCCGAAGGAATGTCCTTCTCGACGTTACTGGAAACGTCGCCCGAGGCCGACATGGAAGACACCATGCCCGACGACACGGCGGTGATCTTATACACCTCCGGAACCACCGGATTTCCGAAGGGCGCGGAACTGACGCATTTCAACATGTTTTTCAATGCGTTCTACGTGCGGGACAACGTGATACGCGCGAAACCCGGCGACATCGTGCTGGCGGTGCTGCCCCTGTTTCATTCATTCGGCCAAACCTGCATTATGAACGCGGCTTTCCTGGCAGGCGCAACGGTCACCATGATGGCCCAATTCGAAACGAAAAAAACCATGGCCGTGATTCAGCGCGATCGGGTGAGCATCATGGCCGCCGTGCCCACCATGTATTTTTTCATGTTGAACGTGGAAGACCCCGACGCCTACGACCTTTCCAGCATTCGCATGGCCGTTTCAGGCGGCTCTTCCCTGCCGCTCGACATCCTGAACCGTTTCGAGCAACGCTACGGCGTTCGTCTTCTCGAAGGATATGGGCTCTCGGAGACCAGCCCCGTGGCGTCGTTCAACGTCCTCGATCGCCCCAGCAAGCCGGGCTCGATCGGACTTCCCATCTGGGGCTGCGAAATGCGCATCATGCGCGAAGACGGTTCCTTCGCCGCAACAGGGGAGATCGGCGAAATCGTCATCCGCGGCCACAACGTCATGAAAGGATACTACAAGAAACCCATCGCCACGAACGAAACGATCGTCAATGGCTGGCTGCACACCGGCGATCTCGCGCGTGCCGACGAAGAAGGCTACTTCTTCATCGTTGACCGCAAAAAAGACGTCATCATCCGCGGCGGCATGAATATCTATCCCCGCGAAATCGAGGAAGTGTTGTATGCCCACCCCGCCGTGCTCGAAGCGGCCGTGGTCGGCGTGCCCGACGAGGCGCGAGGAGAAGAAGTGCGTGCGTACATCTCGCTGCGTCAAAGCGCGCACGTTTCCGAGGGAGACCTTTCCGCCTATTGCGCGGAACGCATGGCCCGGTACAAATGCCCCAAGGAATTCGTCGTGTTGAAAGCCCTGCCCAAAGGGCCCACCGGCAAAATCCTCAAGCGCGTCATCAAAGATTGCGTTCGCAAAGGCGAACCGATCGTCTGAAACCGCGCCCAGACCTCCCAGCGCCCAAGCGCGGGACGCGGCGGACTGCTTGATTCGAGGCGCGGCGGAACGTATGCTCAACGTTCTATGCGGCTCGCAAGACGCCGTTCGTGCGCGCAGTCGAGACCGATGGCGCGCGGCATGGCGTGCCGCCATAGGGCATTCTCCACAAAGGCGATCGAAGAATAATGAGGAAATTAAGAGTCTTTCTCGCCAATGTCGGCGTGTGGCGAAAATATGGGGACTTCTTCGTCGTTCCGCCGCTGGGGATTCTAAGCCTGGCCGCATATTTACGTTCCAAACGGGACGTTGAGGTGCAACTGGCCAATCAGCGCTTCGAGAAGTGTTCAAACGAGGAACTCGTCCAGCGCATTCGCGATTTCTCCGCAGACGTGGTTGGACTGGGTTCGCTCACCCCGACCGCCTGGACCTTCGCCCCCATCGCGCAGCTCATCAAGGAATGGAGGCCCGAAACGCTCATTGTCCTCGGCGGCCCGCACGTCAGCGCGGTAGGGGCCGAAGCGCTCCGACCGGTGAACGCGGATGTCGCCATTCCCGGCGAGGGGGAATGGGCTTTCGAACACGTGCTGCGCGAACATTTCGATGGAGGCAATCTCGACCGCGTGCCAGGGATCGCGTGGCGGAACGGCGACGGCGCCGTAGTGCAAAACCCCGGCGCAACCGCGCGCGTGAACGACCTGGATTCGCTGCCGTTTCCCGCCTATGACTTGCTGGACCTGCCGTCCTATTGGCGCACGCGAGGCCCGCTCATTCCTTTGAAGAAGCGCTTCATCGACCTGTTCACGAGCCGCGGCTGCATATACCAATGCGCGTATTGCCACAGCGCGTTCGGCAAGGTCTTCCGCGCCTGCTCGGCCGAGCGCATCGCCGACGAGATCGCCTACTTTCAACGCCGCTATGACATCAATGAGGTCCATTTCAGCGACGATTCGTTCAACTTGGACGAACAGCGCATCTTCGAGTTGTCCGACCTGCTCATCCGCAGGAACATCCGCGTCCGGATATGCTTCCCCAACGGAGTGCGCAGCGATTTGTTGACAGAGCAGACCATCGACGCGCTCGTCGCTGCGGGATGGTGCCAAGCCAATTTCGCCTTGGACACCGGCTCGCCGCGTCTCCAACGGATGTTCGGGAGAAATTTGGACATACCGCGCTTTCTCAAGGCTGTCGAGTACTCCACTTCCAAAGGAGTGCTGGCCGCGGGCTGCAACATGCTTGGATTCCCCACCGAAACGGCCGAGGAAATGGCCGAAACCGCCCGCGTCGCCTCGGAGTCGGCCCTGCACTTCGCGGCGTTTCTGCGCGTGACCCCATTCCCCGGCACGCCGCTATACACATATCTGGAAAAGGAACAGCCGGAAAAACTCGCGCAACTTCGCTATGAGGAAGCAGACATTCACTCGTTCCGAAGCTCGTTGCCCAATTTCTCGGCGGTTCCGGACGATCAACTGCGCGGCTGTTTTCGGCGCGCGGCGCTTCGTTTCTACGCCAGGCCTAAGCGAATCATTCGCATACTTCGCGACGTCCCTGCGCCTGTCCGCCAGACCTTGGGCTTCGCGCACATGGTGGCGCGACGTGCGTTGTTCGGCAATCGATGAGATTTCGCGGCAGACATTTTGAGGCCGCCAGGAGCGAGCGCGTCAAATGCATTTTGCGAGTTGAAACGCTGCGCGCCGCGCCGTATTCTCGGCGTTGCACGATGGGGCAAGCCATCCCAGTCATACATGAGGGCAACCAATGACGCACCCGATCCTCTACATCCATCCAGACACCGATATGATGCTGCGGGAGATTATCCCGATGTCATTGCCCGCGCTGATCAACCGTCTGTCCGAGCCGGTCATGGGCCGCTTCCACGACGAATGGACGGAAAACGAAATTCGCGCGGCGCGCATTGTATTGCTAGACGTGCATTGGGACTTGTCTCTGCGATCGGCAGTGCGGTTGTCCCAGCAGGTAAAGCGGATCAATCCCCGCGCAACGGTCATCGCGGGCGGTCTCTCGGCCACGCTGTTCGCGCCGCAACTCCTGCGCGACTCGCCGATCGACTATGTCATTCGCGGGGATGGCGAGATACCATTGCTGCGTCTGGTGGACGCAGTCCTGCACGGAAAACCCGCCGACCAAGTCCCGAATGTCGTCAGCCGCGCATTCACCTCGCCAAACTGGTACGCCCTCACCTCGGAAGACCTCAGCGCCGGCAACTTCCGCGATATCTCATGGTTCCCGAGTCTTGAGAAAGGTCTCGCGAAGGTACATCGCTATTCGCACGGCAAGGTCTACCCTGTGCACCCGTTCCTGATGACGTATCGAGGATGCCCGATGGGCTGCGAAGATTGTTACGGAGGGTGTCAGAAGCAGCCGTGGCTGTTCCGGCGAGGCTGGGTGCTGCGCGCGCCGGAGAAAGTGAAGGAAGACCTCGCGGCGTGGAGCGACGACCCGGACATGCGCTTCGTGAACGTCTGGCACGATTTTATCTCGGTGTTGGAGCCGTCGTATGCGGAAGAGGTGCTCGACCGAACCTACGACCTCGATGTGTACTTCAGTTTCTTCCGTCTTCCGACGGGCCGAGGGCATCAGGCGCGCCCCGAAGGCGTGCCGCTAAACCCCGACGGCACGCTTGCGCCGGATATCAGCGAGTTCCGTCTCGTGACCAATCGCGGCGTGGAACTGTTGACCAACGCCTTCCGCGGGGGACGCATCCTCTTCTCGCTGGACCAGTACCACAACACGACGGACAAGCTGCCCGATATCGGCAAGCTGATCGAGTGCATTCAACAAGCGATGGCCGCCAAACGCTTCGAGGTATGGTTGGGCTATCTCAAACGCGTGGCCTTGCGATCGCCCGAATACGCCAAGGCGTTGGATGTCGTCGTGAAGGAGACAGGCTGCACGCCGTTCCGCTGGGACATGTGCATGAAGGACGGCCCGTGGCCCAACGAGGACGGCCTCGGCAAGGAAGAAGACTACCAGGAGTGCCTCCGCAATCCGCGCCCCTTCTTTTTCTTCAATCGGCTATGCCGCGCCGCCGTACAGGTGAACCGCTACGCGCCGGCCATCATGCCAACGCTCACGAAGCTCCACCGTCGCTACCTGAAGTAAGACCCGCTCCCGCGAAAAAGCGCTTGTATTCGGGCGGCGCCGATTGGATCGCCCGCAGCAAATCAGCAGCCCACGCCAAATCCGGATCGATGGCCAACGCCTGACGCACTTCGTCCCGAGCCATATCGAGCTGAAAAGCCTGGAAATGCCACGCGGCGGCGTTGGCATGAAGCGTGGCCAACATGGCGCGGTCTACTTCAGGGCGCGTTAGGTCTGCGGCCGGTCCCGTCAATTCTCCACGCGCCGCCAAACGTTGCGCAATTGCTTGAACTTCCGCCGTGGCTTCGTTGAAATTGCCTGACCTCATATATCGTTGAGAATGCCAACGATATAGTTCATTGGAATAATCCACCGGTTGCAAGGATACAAGAGCGTAGGAGAGGGCTGCAACCCCGCCCAGCGCAAGACTGCCTTTCCATGCGCGTCTCCAGATCGTTTCCGCGATGCTCGTTATAGCCCCTCCTGCAAAAACGAACAGCAGCGGCACAATCGACAGCCGGTGCATGGCGGACACAAAAAACGGGAGATGCACGGCAAACACACAAAACACATAGCTAGAAAGAAGAACCATCAGAAAATTGGCCGTGGCGGGATGCGTCTTCAATAATGCGACACCGCTGCGCTGTCTCCAAACGCCCCCGACGAGACCGACTGTGGCCAAAGCAACGATCCAGTCGAAACGATAGGGCGAAGACCGCAGCGTCGGCGATAGTTGCTTGACGATATATTCAGGAAATCCATGGGCTGTTTCGCGGTTTCCCCAGAAAAGCGAGGCCCTGCGAAAGCAGAGATGCACAAACCGGCGCGGATTTTCCTGAATATAGCGCAAAACCTGCGCGCGCCACACCGCGGAGAGTTCCCGAAATGTGGCAGCGGGGTCTTGTTCTGCCTGAAATTTTCGCAAATGGGCAGCCATGGAATACGCCGAGGCCATAGGCCATAGGCCCCTCGGAATAGTG
>JAKJDA010000006.1:7988-16320 GCA_022706165.1 Candidatus Hydrogenedentota bacterium
AAGATTTGCGGCGAACCAGGTTGCCGTTTTTCCCTTGACGCCATGCAGGGCGTCTCGCACAAAGACCGGCGATGTCGCCATGCCGCCCAGCAATCCAAACAGAATAAGGGCGGATAGGGAGCGACGAAGTTTCCTGAGGCGAACAGCATGCACCCCCATGGCAAAAAGGGGAGGAACAAGGGCCACGGACCACACATTCCATGAGATGCCCAATACGCCCAAAACCAATGCCGCCGTACACGCAGGACACAAACGTTGGCTTCGAGCCCATGCTAAACAAAGATTCACTCCCAAGAGAATTAGGAAAATGTTCAGCGCAATGGGTTGCACCTCGGCCTCGTAATAAATGAAAAGCCAATGCGTGCACATGAACAGCGCCGTGAATAACGCGCCCGTCGGACCAAATAGCTGTCGGGAAAGACGATACGCCAACCACGCCGATACTATTCCCAAGGTCATCTGCACAAACCAAAGGGCCGCGTAACGGCAATCCGTCAACAGAAACACCAGACTCACGAAATAGGGATATAACGGGGGGCGAAAATAGATCATGTCACGAGGCTGTCCGCCGCGTGCGACCGCCTCGCGAGTCATGGGATCGAGCAAGGCTTTGTCGCCACGAATGCTGTAGACAGCATTACGAGCCCAGTCATCCACGAAAAAATCATCGCCAAACGGTCGCAACGTATTGGGAAAATGAAGGACAACGCCAGATTGAATCTCTGCCAGATAGGTGACGCGCAGCAAAGCCCCCAAGCACAGGATAACCAACAAAAGCGCGCATTCACGCCGAGGCGTCAACCAAGCGCGATGCAATGAACTCGCAACGCATGCTGTCGGCGGATTCGTTTTCTCCGGCTGTGGGGAAGCAAAAATCGACATAGCAAGAGGATAACACTAACGAAGCGTCATTCACACTCGATCGCGTCGGACATAGGCACAAAGCCTACGCCTCATACCACCACGGTTTCTTGCTGACAAGATACGGCGTGCCGAGGGAATTGGTCTTTTTCGCGCGGAGTTTGGCGCGCACAAACAGGGCCGCGACGACCCAGAACCACCAGTACAGCCCACGTTTGAACGGATACGGACTGAACAACCCGGTATAGAAACGGCTATTCCCCATAATGAATTTCTTGGTCATGGTGTAGTAGATGTCGAGTTCTTCTTCGGGCGTGAGGTGTTCGCATTTCATGACCGGCGTGAACCAGTCGTAGTTGCGGAAATCCGTGTCGCGAATCCACCCCTTCTCGATCGCCTCGTCCCACAGCGCGGTACCGACGTATGGCGTCGCAAAATGGAACGCGGAAAAATCCGCTCCGCTGCGGCGGGCGTGTTCGAGCAACGAGAACATCGACTCGCGCGTCTCATCGGGAAAGCCCATCATGTATGTCGTCTGACACCAGACCTGCGGGTATTTTTTGCGCATGAGCTGACATGCGCGCACGACGGTGTCGTCGCCGTAATTGTATTTCTTCAAGTTCTCGAGATCGGCGGGGTTCGAGCGTTCCGCACCGAGAATGAGCATGTTCAGGCCGCTCTTCACGATCTTCTCAAGAATGCCCAATTTTTCATCGCGCAACAGCATGTCGGCGCGCATCATGGCATACCACCCGAATTTCATCTTTCGCTTGAGAATCTCGGTCGCCCACTCGTCGTTCCACTTCGGGTCGGCATTCCACGTGCCGTCCACCCAGTTGAACTGGCGGCAGCCATACGTCTTGTACATGAACTCCATCTCGTCGACCGTCTTCGCCACGCTCTTCGTGCGATACAGCGGCGTGGCCTTGAGAGCGCCGGCGTCATTCACATACCACTCGCTCTCCGCGGGCCAGAAGGAGCAATACGTGCAGCCCGACACGCACCCGCGCGAGTGCTGCATCGGCAAGGAATTCCTGAACGCCCACAGACGTCCGCGCTGGCCGTAGATGTCCGGATGCATGATGTCGAAGGCCGGCGTGGGCAATGTATCGAGATCTTTGATGACGGGCCGCAGCGGGGTGCGCACGATTTTGTCGCCGTCAAGATAGATAATGCCGGGAATCGAATCCACCTTCGGCGAAGACGAGAGGAGCGCTTCCATCAGATCGGGAAAGGTTTCTTCTCCTTCGCCGAACACAAGATAATCGAAGGCCTTGTCCTTGCCGAGGTGCCATTCCGGGAAGAAGGGATAATGCCGCCCGCCGCCGATGTTAATGCAATCGGGATTGGCTTCGCGGACGATCATGGCCGAACGGATGCCCTCGTCGGCATACATGCTCTCGTCGCCGATGCCGTAGAAGTCGGGTTTCTCCTCGCGCAACCGGCGCTCGAAGGTCTTCCACCCCATTTTAAGGGCGCAACAGTCGACAACCATTATTTCGAGGTCCGGGATGCGTCGCCGCAATGCCGCCGCAAGACAAGGGTAGCTCAGCGGCATCCAAAAATTGTCGTCGGTGACCACATACTGCCAGTACCGGCGCGGCGTACGCGCAAACAAAAGCTTCTTCATCCAGGATGCCCTCCAGAGCCGCACGTCATCACGGCATCCCGACAACGACGCCGCAAAAACAAAATAAACTCTCTGGCATGTAGGTTAGGTCGCAACAAACAGCTGCTTCGCACGGGAACGACTTGCTCCCAGGCAAGGCGTCTTTCCCCTCTTGCGCCGCACGCCCACTGCCTGGGCAAGATCATTGTCGCCCATGATAAAGCAATCTACCTCAGTCTTCCCCCATTATATCAAGAGAACCTACGAAAAAGAAGAGGACGAAAAGCGGCGCACGAAAGGCTTGACGGAATTGCTCACGACGCAGGATCAGGCGAACTCTCTTTTTTCACGAATGAGCGGCGGCGTTTCCCGTGCAGTTTCTCCAGGTAAAGATAAACAACAGGAGTGATGTACAACGTGAGCAACTGAGACACGAGCAACCCTCCCACCACGGCCATGCCCAGAGGGCGACGCGATTCGGATCCCGCCCCCCATCCGAGCGCTATCGGGAGCGTCCCCATCAACGCGGCCATGGTGGTCATCATGATGGGACGAAAACGGATGACACAGGCCTGGTGAATGGCAGTGCGGGCATCCTGGCCGGCGGCCTGGGCGTTCATGGCGAAATCAATCATCATGATACCGTTTTTCTTCACCAAACCGATGAGCATGATAATACCGACCATGGAAAAAATGTTCAATTCCATGCCGAACAACCACAAGGTAAGCAGCGCACCCACGCCCGCCGCAGGCAGACCGCTCAGGATGGTGATCGGATGAATAAAACTCTCATACAGAATGCCCAACACAATGTAAATGACCACGATGGCCGCGAGCACGAGAATGCCCATCCCCTGCATCGATGCCTGGAAGGCCTGTGCGGTTCCCTGAAAACTCGGCGTAATGCTCTGCGGCAAAACCTGCGGCGCCAGTTCGTTGACTTTTGAGACGGCGTAACCCAAGGCATACCCGGGAGCCAGATTGAACGACACAGTGACCGCAGGCAGCTGGCCAATATGGGCAATGCTGATGGGGCCCACGCTTCTTGTGAACGAAGCGACGGCGCTTAGCGGAACAAGACGTCCGGACTGCGACCGGACATGCAGCAGCGACAGCGCTTCAGGCGTGGCTTGGCTCTCGCGTTGCAACTCCAGGATAACATCATACTGGTTGTTTGGCGCATAGATGGAAGAGACCTGCCGCGACCCATAGGCCGTGTAGAGCGCATCCTCGATCTGCAGCGCGCTCAAACCCAAGGCGGCGGCCCGGTCGCGATCAATATCAATGTCCACCTCTGGATTGGATATCTGCAAATCGGTGGTCACATCCTGAAACCCATCAACCTCGCGCAACGTCTGCTCAAGCAAAGGCGCATAGTGAAAAAGCTCGGCGATATCCGGAGACTGAAGCGAAAACTGATACATGCTTTTGCTCGATCGCCCGCCGATGTTGATGCTGGGCCGGTTCTGCATATACACGCGAATCCCCGGAATCTGGGCAAGCCGCGGGCGTATCTGCTGCATAAACGCGTCCACGCCCAGACGCTGATGGCGCGGCTTTAACCGCAGCACCAAGCGCCCCGTATTGCCGCCGCTCACAACGGACATGAACGCGTCGACATTGGAATCCTCGAGCACGACCTCCGCCGCCGCCTGTTGCTGCCGCACCATCTCGTCGAACGAAACGCCTTGGGCGGCTTCCGTGGCGCAAAACAATTGCCCGGTGTCCTCGCTCGGCAAAAAGCCCTTGGGCATGCTTCCAAACAGCGCATACGTTCCCCAGACCAACGGGATGAACAGCAGCATCGTCAGCCGCGGATGCGCGATGACGCCGTGCAGGGTCCGGCGATAGGCGCTGAGCATGCCGGTGAACACGCCCTCCATCGCATTGTAAAAAGCCCCGTGATCCTCGCGCCGCATCGGCTTCAAGAAACGGCTGCAGAGCATAGGCGTCTGCGTGAGGGAAACAAATCCCGAAATGAGAATCGCCACGCTGATGGTGACGGCGAATTCGTGAAGCAAACGCCCCACAATCCCTCCCATGAACAAAACGGGAATGAATACGGCCACCAGCGACAACGTCATCGACAAAATCGTGAAGCCAATTTCGAAAGAGCCCCGATGGGCCGCCTCGCGCGCCGGCTCGCCCCGCTCCATGTGCCGCACAATGTTTTCAAGCATGACAATGGCGTCATCCACCACGAAGCCCGTGGACAACGTCAACGCCATCAGCGACAAATTGTTGACGCTGAAATGAAACAGATGCATGACGGCAAACGTGCCGACGATGGAGAGGATCATGGCGAGCGCCGGGATGACGGTCGCGCGGACATTGCGCAGAAAAAGGAAAATGACAACAATCACCAGGACCGTCGTCAGGACCAGCGTGTGCTTCACGTCGTTGACGGATTCCTGGATCGATTCCGAGCGATCGAACAAAATGTCCATGTTCATGGAAGCGGGCATGTGCTCGCGCAGCGCGGGCAGCAATTCCCGGATGCGCGAGACGACTTCGATCGTGTTCGTGCCGGGTTGACGCTGAACGCTGAGCACGATCGCCCGCGTGTCCTTATACCACGCGGCGGTTCGATTTTCCTCGACGCTGTCAACGACCTGGCCCACATCCTCCAGGCGAACAGGGGCCCCGTTCCGCCACGCCACGATCACCGGCCTAAAAGCGTCCGCCTTCAAGAGCTGTCCGCTGGTTTGCAGCGTGAACGCCTGGCGATCGCCCTGAAGATTTCCCGTAGGCATGTTGACATTCGCGGCCCGGATAGCGCCCGCAACTTCGTCAATGCCGATATGAAGCGCCGCAAGCTTGCTGGGGTCCAGCAACGCACGCACGGCATATTTCTGCGCGCCGTTCACCTGCACCTGGGCGACCCCCGACACCATCGAGATGCGCTGCGCCATATACGTCTGCGCGAACTCATCCACCTCCGACAACGGCAACACCGGCGAACTCAGCGCAATGAACAGAACGGGCGAATCCGCCGGATTCACTTTGCGATACGAAGGGGGATTGGGCATATCGCTCGGCAAACTTCGGGCAATGCGCGCAATCGCCGACTGCACGTCCTGTGCCGCCGCGTCTATATCGCGATCAAGAGCGAACGACAACGTCACTTGCGTCGAACCGAGCGAACTGACCGAACTCATGGTGTCGATGCCGGCAATGGTGGAAAAGGCGCGTTCCAGCGGCGTCGCCACGGACGACGCCATGGTTTCCGGACTTGCTCCCGGCAGGCCCGCCGAAACCGATATGGTTGGAAAATCGACATTGGGCAAATCACTGACCGGAAGATTCACGTAACCCAACACGCCCGCCATGAATATCGTCGCCATGACAAGCGTCGTCATCACCGGACGCCGGATAAACAGGTCGGATATGTTCATCCCGTCGATCCCGCGGTCGCGTCCGGATCGGCGTCGCCGATGATCTTCACTTTCGCCCCAGGAGCCAGGCGCAACTGGCCATCGATGACGACCTGATCGCCCGGACGCACGCCGTCCTTGATAACGAGGAACCCTTCAAACCGCTCCCCCGCGACAACCGATCGCGCCTCAACGGTCATGTCCGACTTCACCAGGTAAACGAACGTTCCGCTTTGACCCGTCTGCACCGCCTGCGCAGGAACGGACGTCGCCCCTTCCAACACCGCTACGGTCATAACCGCATGGACGAATTGTCCCGGCCACAAACGCTCATCCTCGTTGGGAAACGTCGCCTTGAGACGGAAAACGCCCGCGGCGCGATCCACCGCATTGTCAATAAACGTCAGGACGCCAATCGCCGGATGGTCCTCCTGGCCAGGAATGAACGCCCGCGTTTCGAGCGCGCCGTGAGCCATGCGCGAAACCACTTCGCCAAAGCTTTTTTCCGGCAACGTAAAACTCACCTGCGCCGGCGCGATTTGATTGATCACCACAAGCGCCTGCACATCGTTCGCCCGCACCAGATTGCCCGGATGGACCAACAAACTGCCCGTCTTGCCATCGATGGGGGCGCGGATGGCGCAATACCCTAGCATCAGCTCCGCATCGGCCACGGCGGCTTCCGCGCTTCGAATAGACTCGACATTGGATCTCACCGTCGCCTCGTCCGCCACGACCGCCGCCGCAAGCATCTCCACATTGGTGCGCGCGGCATCGAATTCCTCCTGCGACAAAGAGCCTCGATCCAACAAGGCCTTGTCCCGTTCGAACGATGTGCGGGCATTGTCGGCCTTGGCGCGACTCTCCGCCGCATTGGCCTTGGCCTGCTCGACCAAGGCGCGCGATCGCGCCTCGTTGGCTCGCGCCTGCCGCAACGCCGCTTCGAAAGGACGGGGATCGATACGAAACAACAATTGGCCTTTCGCGACGCGATCCCCCTCCGCGAACAAAACCTCCTGGAGTTCGCCGCTTACCTGCGATCTGACGCTGACGCTGCGATATGGCTCAACCGCACCCACGCCCTGAAGCTGAATAGGAACCCTCCGCGTCTCCGCCGCCGCCACGCGCACCGCCGCCGGAGGAACGCCCGCGCCCGCACGCCCATCCGCCGGCCCAGCGCCCTTGGAACACCCGACCCCAAGCGTCCCACACACAAGCATCACGAGCCCGCTCGCACGAAACAGAGAATCAACCATGGCGTTTTCTTCCCATCTTGCCCACGCGCATCTGCGGCTTATTCCGGAGTTGCTTCTGGCGGAGGGGCGCTTCCCGCCTTCTGGACGTAGTCCAACGATATGCCGCGCCGCGCAAGCAGCGTGCCTTCCGCCGCGTACAAATCCGTCAATGCCTCGACATACGAAACGCGAGCCGAAACCTCCTCTACGCGCGCCTGAATCAGGTCGCGCTGCACCAGCAACACATCCAGATTCGTCGTCTTGCCAACGCTATTCCTGTCCAAGGCCACGCGCAATTGCTCGACGCGATTCTTCAACGCCTCCTGCGTCGCCCGGATGCGCTCCTGCAGACGATCCACATGTATCGCCGCCTGACGCACCTCCGCGGCAAGCGCCAACTCGATACTGCTTACCAAACGATCGCCCTGCTCGCGCAACAGGTCCGCCCGGCGATAGCGCGCCCTTTCGGCCCGGTTGAGAATCGGCGTCTGCAGCTGCACGCCCACGCGATACTGTTCGAAACGAGACGAATCCAGAAAACGAGTCGCATCCGACGTCTCATCGCCGCGGCTTGTGCGCCCATACGAGGCCACTAAATCCAACTGAGGCAACAAATCGTTCGCGGCCCGCTGGACATCAAGAGCCAAATTCGCCGCTTCCAATTCCGCTTGGGCAAGCTCTGGGCGATATCGCAACGCCAACCGCTCGCTAATGTCCGGGTCAACCTCCACAGGCGATACGTCTGGCATGTCTTGCGGATCAAGCGTCATGCGCCACCGGCCCGCATCTTCAACGCCAAGCAGATGTATCAGCGCGATGGTCCGCTGGCGCCAATTCGCCTCCGCATCCACGAGATCCGCCCGGCGCGAGGCCTCCTCGGCCCGAGCCGCCATCACGTCCCCCTCTATCGCGCGCCCCACGGAAAACAAATCCCGCTGCCGCGCGAGTTGCTCCTCGGCCAACGCAACGCCGAACCGGCGAATCGCCAAAGTCTCCTTGGCTAACGCCAAATCCCAATACGCCTTTTCCACGCGCTGCGTCACCGCCAGCACCGCCGCACAAAAAGCATGTTCCGATTGCGCAGCCCGATTGCGCGCCTGACGCAACGTAACAAGATTCACCGCCAACGGAGCCCCGCGCAGCAACGCCTGCTGCACCTCGACGGTCCAATGACCAAGGTTGTCGTCCCCCGTCGCGCTATTGGTCGAAGCCGTCACGCCGCCCGAGACGGTCACGCTGGACCCCGTAGGAAA
>JAKJDA010000006.1:16396-21629 GCA_022706165.1 Candidatus Hydrogenedentota bacterium
CCACGGGCCGCTCCCGCCGCGCCTCGAGCGCCGCCAAACGCCGGAGCGCCGTCAAAACGTCGATGGCGTCTTCCAACGCAGGCGCCACGCCCCCGCTCGTCGTGGAAACAGAAGATACATTGGCCGATCCGGACGAGACGGACGAGGCGGAAGATCGCTGGCTGTCGCCTTTCTCCCATGCGACCGACGATAGAAGCGCCGGATCGAATGCAGCGCGCGCCTCGGGAACGAAGGTCTCCCCAATCGCCGGTCCCCAACGGGCGACCTCGATGGCGCGGTTATGCATCAAGGCCGTCAACAAGGCCCCGTCGCACGTGATGGGCAAAGACGCATCGCCCCCTTCCGGGACGCTCACGGAAATGGGACGCACGCGATCCTCTAGGGGAAACGGCGACTCCTCCAGGCGCGACGAATCGTTAGCCCATGCGACGTCGCTGCCCGCACGCGCCGCCTCGACCGTTGTGCAAGAGGCCGCAAACATCGCACACAACAGCAGCGCCGCAAATGACATAGACCTATTGCCGGAAACGAGCGGAATCATAGGCGCCCCGTTTCGTATCTCGATTCGAAGCAGATAGACATGACGCCACCATGGTAAATTCCTGCGCAAACGAAAGCAAGGAAGAAGGGAAAAACCGAATCCCCAGGAACGCCTGCCATATGGACATTGAATGCCAAGAAAGATTTTGATAGAAGCAATGGAACATAACACATGGGGAGACTTCGCGATGAATAGAATCTTTTGGACCATCGCGTGTTCCGCATGTTGGGTCCTGTTCTTGGGATGCCAACATGCGCGCACTCAAACCAGCCCGCACGAAACCGAACATCAGCCCAAACAAAGCGCAGAGCAGATCGCAGACCGCGAGGATCCTGGCGCATCGCGCACGACCCCCCCCCGCACCGTCGACTTGGCCAAAATCCTGGAGCCAGGGCTTTGCGGCTTGTTTGGACAATTAAAGCCCGGCTTGAAAGAGTATGACGGAATTCCTTTCCTCGTTTCCGACGCGAGGAGCCCGGTCCGACCTGGCACAAAGCAGTCCGTCGACCTTCCAGGCATTTCCTGCGAAGGACTGCATTTCCTCCACTTCACGGAGCGATCCGGAGGACGCATCGGCTCGTATACGCTGAAGTACGCGGACGGAGAGCAGGCCGAAATTCCGCTCCGAGGCGGCATCAACATCGAAGATTGGTGGAGACCCGGCCAGATGCTGTTTGCGGCACAGACAGAATCGGACGTCTTCATGAACGGCCAACAGCCCCAAGCGGTCGCCTTCTGGAGATTCTCCGTGCGCAATCCCCGCCCAAACGTTCCGGTGGTTGCGCTGGAAATCGTCAACTCCGACACCCTCGCCACAATCAACCTCATAGCGCTCACGCTTACCGGATCGTGCGACGACAGAATCGGCGACGTCCCCGTTTGGGCGAAAGAAATCGACGAAGGAAAACTACTGCTCGCCATACTCCGCCAACCGGGCCCCGCCCCGGGCAAGGAAAGAGCATGTGAGGATTTGGCGCACATGGGAACCCTCGAAAGCGTTCCGCTCCTAGCCTCTTATTTGGACGACGAGCAACTGTCGCACGCAGCGCGGCTGGCCTTGGCCTCCATGTCGTATCCAGAGGCCAAAGCGGCCCTGCGCGACGCACTGGGGCGAACCGCCGGCGCGATCAAGGCAGGCATTATCGAATCCCTGGGAACAACGCGCGACGTCCAGCACATCCCCCTGCTAACGCCTCTCCTGCGAGACGAAGACCCCCTCATCGCGACGTCGGCGGCGCTGGCTCTGGGCCGCATCGGAAGTTCCGATGCCATTGCCGCGCTGAAAACAGCGACGCGCGAATCGTCCGGGCGCCTTCGAATCGTCGCCATGGACGCGTTGCTATCGTGCGCCGAGAAACTCGCACCCCGCGACAGCAAATCCGCGTATGCGCTCTACACGTGGCTGTTCAACGAAGAAGGCCCGGAACAGACAAAGGCCGCGGCGTATCGCGGCATGGTCTGCACAAGCGGCGGAAAAGCGCCGGAACTCATCTCGGCGGCCCTGTCGGGCGACGATCCGAACTTGTGGGGCGTCGCCCTATCGACCGTGCGCGAAATCCCGGGAACGCGCGTCACGCAGACAAGCGCCGAACTGTTGGGACGCGCGCCAAGAGCCGTTTTGCCGGGACTTATCGAAGCCATGGCGCAACGCGGCGACAAGGGCGCTGCATCTTCCCTGGTTCCGCTGCTCTCCGATCCCGAACCCGCCATCGCCGGGCCGGCCATCCAAGCCCTGGCATTGATCGGCGACGCCTCGACGGCGCCCGCGCTCGTCAAAACGGCGGCCCACGCCGACGATGCCCATCGCGCCGCGGCGCTTCAGGCCTTGACCCAAATTGACGACCCCAAAACGGCGGCGGCGCTATTGAACCGCCTGAAAATGGCCGATGCCGCCGAAACCGTCGTGATCGCGAAGGTCTTGGGGCTCCGCAAGGACAAGGGCGTCGGATCGGCTTTGCGCCAATTGCTTCGAAGCCACGAGGCGAGCGTCCGCATGGCAGCGGCCCAAGCATTGGCCGAAGTCGGCGAAGCCAAGGATGCGGAGCTGCTCTGCCACGCGATAGAACGCGCCGAAAACGACACAGAACGCGCCAGCGCAAAACGCGCCCTCGGCATGCTTGGAAAACGCATCGACACGCCGCCTCCGTTCGTCGATGCCGTTTTAGCCGCACTGAAGAAAGATGACTTGAAACTTCATTGCGCACTGCTGGACCTCTGCGCGATCCTGCCAAACCCGGAATTCCTGCACGCGCTCGACAACGCTACAGCCGATGCAAACGCCGAGATCCAAGACGCCGCCATCCGATCCCTGGCAGAATCGGAAAACCCGCAGGCCCTGCCGCGTCTCGTGGCGCTGCTGGACACGACAAACGACCTTACCCACCGCGTGCTGACGTTCCGGGGCATCGCGCGACTGGCCACGAACAACCCGGACATTGACGAAGCGACCCGCGAAACCTCCCTGCTGCGCGCCCTGGCCGTGGCCGATCGTCCAGAAGAAAAAAAACTATTCCTGGGCGCTCTGGGAGCCTGCCCCACAATCGACGCGCTAAAGGCCGTCGAACATCACCTGGCATCGGATGACGTAGTGGAGGAGGCCGTCCTGGCCTGGGGCCAGATTGCCAAGCCCCTCCTCTCCAGCCGCCCCGAGGAAGTGCGCGCCGCCCTGCCCGCCGTATTGGCAAGAGCGCGAGCGGCTGGCGTTTCCCGCAACGCCATGCATGCGGCGAACGACGTCAAAAAAGCCCTGGCGGCTGTCCCTGCGCCCGGCAACCAAGTGCGTTTCGAACGCATCGCCATCGATCGGCAATTCCGCTCGGAAGGCGTGGCCGTTGCGGACATCAATCGGGATGGAAACAACGACATCTTGGCGGGAGACGTGTGGTACGAAGCGCCAGAATGGAAGCTTCACGAGATTCGTCCCGCCAAGGTGTATGATCCCAACACCGGCTACAGCAAATGCTTCGCGAACTTCACAACGGATGTGGACGAAGACGGCTGGCCCGACTCGATCATCATCGGATTTCCGGGAGCTCCCGCGCACTGGCTTCGCAATCCAGGAGAAGGAGGCGGTCATTGGCAGGAATATCTGCTGGCCACCTCCGCTGCCGGCGAAACGCCGCTGTATGGCGACTTGTTGGGAGATGGAAAGCCCGTGCCCGTGTTCGCAACAAACAGCCGCGTCACCTGGTTCCGGCCAGCGCAAGACAAGACGGCGCCGTGGCTGCCATTCCCCATATCGCACTCGTTGGAATCGTTCGCACAGTTCGGTCACGGCCTTGGCATGGGCGACGTGAACAGCGACGGACGCATCGACATCATCTCCACCGAAGGCTGGTGGCAAGCGCCCCAAGATCGCGCCCGCCCGGATTGGGCATTCCGCGAAGCCAAACTGGGACCAGCCTGCGCCAACATGATCGTCTACGACGTCGACGGCGACGGCGACAACGACATCATCACCAGTTCCGCCCATGAATACGGCGTGTGGTGGTTTGAGCAACGCCAAGAAAACGGAGCCATAACCTTCGAACAGCATGAAATCCACAAGGGAATATCCCAAACCCACGCCCTGATCCTGGCCGACATCAACAACGACGGCTTGCAGGATTTGGTCACCGGAAAACGCTATTACGCGCATTGCGGCCACGACCCAGGCTGCCACGAACCCGCCATCCTGTGCTGGTTCGAATTGCAACGGCCCGAACCGGGCAAAGTCACCTATCAAATGCACGAGATCGACGCCGATTCCGGCGTGGGAACCCAATTCGAGGTCTGCGATTTCGACGAAGACGGACTGCTCGACGTAGCGACATCGAACAAAAAGGGCGTTCACCTCTTCCTGCAGCGAAGGAGCCAATAACCATGAAAAAAACATCCCTCTCCCGGCGCGGATTCCTAAAAGCCGCCTTGGCGACATCCGTGGGCCCCATGATCCTTCCCGCAAGCGCCCTGGGACGGTCGGGCATGACGCCCCCCAGCGATCGCATCACCATGGGCTTTATCGGTTTAGGAGGCCAAGGCTCCGGCCATTTGTTCGGCGGCGCTTGGACCTACGTAACAGGCGGTTATCTGGGCCGCGACGATATCCAAGTCCTGGGCGTATGCGACCTCTGGCGCGGCAAACGCGAGACCGCAAAAGAGCGCGTCAATCAGCATTATGCCCAACGCGCCAACACCGGATCGTACATTTCTTGCGAAGCGTATCGCGATTTCCGCGATCTGATTGCCCGGCCGGACGTGGACGCGGTCCTCATGGCGCTGCCCTACCACTGGCACGCGCCCATGGCCATTATGGCTGCCAAAGCCGGCAAAGACGTATACAGCGAAAAACCCGCCGCCATCACCATCGAAGAAGGACGCATTCTGGCAGACACTGTCAAGCGCTACGGACGCATCTACCAATCCGGGACGCAACAACGATCCGAATACGACGGAAAATTCCGACGCGCATACGAACTGGTGCGAAACGGGTATATCGGAAAACTGAAGGAAATCTACGCCTACAGTCCCGGAGGCGGTTTCGCCGCAAATCTACAAAGCCTGGACGCCCCGGGCATCCCCGTCCCCGAAGATTTCGACTGGGACGCCTACGTCGGCCCCGGGCCATGGCGGCCCTACACGGGCGGAAACGCCAACTGCGGCGTGTTCGCATACGGCGACCCCAACTGGGGACCGCATCACTACGATGTCGTG
>JAKJDA010000699.1:0-244 GCA_022706165.1 Candidatus Hydrogenedentota bacterium
TATGCGCACGGGACTGCTGACGGTGCTGGCCATTACCATTCATAATTTTCCCGAAGGCATTGCCACCTTTCTGGCCACGATGCAGGAGCCGGCGCTGGGCGCAGCCATTGCCGTGGCCGTCGCCCTGCACAACATTCCCGAAGGCATCAGCGTTTCCGTCCCCATATTTTACGCGACGGGCAACCGCAAAAAGGCCTTTTGGTGGTCTTTCGCCAGCGGTCTTTCCGAGCCGCTGGGCGCCGTT
>JAKJDA010000699.1:277-526 GCA_022706165.1 Candidatus Hydrogenedentota bacterium
GCCTACAGCAAGGGGCATGACAGCATTCTGGGGCTGATGGCCGGCATGATGGTGATGGCGCTGAGCCTCCTTCTGATGCGCTGACGCATTGCCTGACTTCGACAAACGGACGGTCAAAACCGAATCGTCAGGCCGGCAAGCCCCGTCCAGTTGATTTCCGTGTCGCTCAAACCATATTTCACGCCCGCGTCGAGGGTGATTCTTTCCGAGACGGCATAGGCAGCGCCCACCAGCAAAAACGCCGGATGG
>JAKJDA010000700.1 GCA_022706165.1 Candidatus Hydrogenedentota bacterium
CGTGCGCCAGGGGGGCTTTCATGTAGGGTTCGCCGACCATCGCGCCGATGGCGCTCCACGGTTCGGCCCAGCGCTGGAGGTTGGTCTCGTTCCGCGCGTTGGCCCGTTTGATCCGCGTTCGCGCGCTGATGACGTCGCCGAAGAGGTGCGTCCATTTGCCCGTCGCGCCGGGGTCGCGGCTTTCGCCTTCGATCCGGTAGGGTTTCTTGACCTCTTTCTTCACGATCTCGAGGAAATTGGCCAGGCTCGACGCCTTGATGTCGTGGTTGGGCATCAGTGAGCGGCACAGCTCGGATTCGTCGCGCACGAGCTTCTGGAGCTGGTCCGGAAGCAGTTCCGGGTTCCATTGCTTCTTCTCGGGATCCAGAATGTAGTAGTGTGCGCGCGGGTGGCGCGTCGACGCCAGCCGAAACGGGCACGCCCCCCGGTCCCAGTCGTACCACCATTCGTCGCGGCTCATGCCGTGAACCAGCATGCGGTACACGTAAAAGTAGTAGCTGAAACGGCTCAGGCAGCCAAAACGGGT
>JAKJDA010000701.1 GCA_022706165.1 Candidatus Hydrogenedentota bacterium
CGGGTCAGAAGGCTGTGGTGTGCAAGTCCCGCAAGAGCGTGTCGGGCTTCAAGATTCGCGACGGGATGGACATCGGGGCCAAGGTTACCCTGCGGAACAAGCGGATGTACGAGTTCCTGGATCGGCTGATCAGCGTGGCCATTCCGCGTATTCGCGACTTCCGGGGCCTGAACCCGAAGGGGTTCGACGGTCGCGGCAACTACAGCATGGGCGTGAGCGAACAACTCATCTTCCCCGAGGTGGACGTGGAGAAGGTGGAGTTTCAGCAGGGCATGAACATGGCCACTAAAGGACATTGGGAGAAGGTCAAGCGGACGCCGAAGTTTGCGACGCGTCGGGTTCGTCGCTGTGGGATTTGCGGGCGTCCCCGCGCGGTATACCGGAAGTTCGGCATCTGCCGCATTTGTTTCCGCAAGATGGCCCTGCAGGGGCTGATTCCGGGCGTTCGGAAGGCGTCCTGGTAGCAGCACCCCGGAAAGAACGGGGTGGGTGCAAGGAGACTGGTTTATGAGCATGAGCGATCC
>JAKJDA010000702.1 GCA_022706165.1 Candidatus Hydrogenedentota bacterium
CGCGCCAGCTCGACGGTGCGGTCGCGGCTGCCGTCGTCGACCAAGATCACGAGATCCACCACGCCCTGCGCCATCACCTCCTCGTGGGTGGCGCGCAGGGTCTTCTCGGCGTTGTACGCCGGCATGACGACCACGACTTTCTTGCCGTTGAACATGGTGGGGAAGCGGGATGGACGCGGGAACGTGGGAGCCGGGGCGACGCGGGGCGAGCCGGTTTGTCCGCGCAGACGATCGTACAGCCTCGTCTCGTCGAGCGTCTCGACCTCCTCGGCCGGGCACATGACCACCGGATACACCCCCATCTGGGCGATGCGCTCGCCGCGCGCGAAGGCGAAGGGTTCCTTGCCGAAATTCATGAGGATCACACCCACCTCGCCGCGGTAGTCGGCGTCGACCGTGCCGGGGGAGTTGAGCACCATCACGCCGTGCTTGAGCGCCAGTCCGCTGCGGCTGCGCACCTGCACCTCGTATCCGGGCGGCACGGCCACCGAGAGACCGGTCTTCACCAGCAGCCGCTCGCCGGG
>JAKJDA010000703.1 GCA_022706165.1 Candidatus Hydrogenedentota bacterium
GGTCGGGGCACGGTTAAGCAGCACTGGACGGCGCTGAATAACCTCCTCCAATACCTCCCACACCTCTGGTCTGTTGCGCTCAATGAATTTCTTCGCGCCTTTAAGGTTATGGGCGTATTTGTGTTCTTCTACCAAACCGGCAATGACGAATGGTTTGTAAAGTTCAAGCGCCATCGTTTTGGGCAGACCGCACTGAGAAAGTTTGAGGTTGGGACCAACCACGATTACCGAACGCCCGGAATAATCCACGCGCTTACCAAGCAAGTTGCGGCGGAAACGGCCTTTCTTGTCAATCAAGGAATCCACCGCTTCCTGCAGCATGCGTTTCTCATTGCGGACAATAACATCCGGCGCACCAAGCTCTAACAGACGCTTGAGGCGGTTGTTGCGGTTGATAACGCGGCGGTACAGGTCGTTCAGGTCGGAGGTAGCAAATCTACCACCGTCCAACTGCACCATCGGGCGCAGATCAGGTGGAATAACAGGCAGAACTGTCAGGATCATCCACTCGGGGAGGTTGG
>JAKJDA010000704.1 GCA_022706165.1 Candidatus Hydrogenedentota bacterium
GAACGAAGACTATCTGGACGAAGACGAGGATTTCGATGAATTTGAACCTCGACAGGTTCAATCAAAGACCGAAAAATACCCCGGCACCGGCCGCAATGACCCCTGCCCCTGCGGCAGCGGCAAAAAATACAAAAAATGCTGCCTTGAATAAGCTTTAATGCTAATCTGCGCAGATCTGCGGAATCTGCGGATAACTCTTCGGCTGCTTATCTTCAATCGGCGGGAAAGTTCTTCGAGGACTGCTGCGGTCAGGCGTCGGCGGTTTTGATCAGGGCTTCCTTGTCGGTGGCGTGGTCGGGGAAAGTGGCGCAGCCGAGGCTGATGGTGACGCTGATCGGTTTGTCTTCGTGCATCAGAATTGTCTGCTCGACATTGGTGCGGATGCGTTCGGCCAGATGCACGGCCCCTTCCAGTGGCGTGTTGGGCATGATCACTGTGAACTCTTCGCCGCCATAGCGGGCGGGCAAATCGATGCCTTCGCGCACGGTGGCCGCAGTGATTTCGGCGACCTTTTTGAGCAC
>JAKJDA010000705.1 GCA_022706165.1 Candidatus Hydrogenedentota bacterium
GATGATGCCCTGGCCCCCGCGGTGTTGCAGTCGGTATTCGCCGACTTTGGTGCGTTTCCCGTAACCGTTTTCGGTGACCGTAAGCACGGTGCTCTCGTCCGCCGCGAGCGACATCCCGATAACGGAGTCGCCTTGTTCGAGCCGGATGCCCACGACGCCGCGGGCACTCCGCCCCATGGAGCGGACGTCTTTTTCGGGAAAGCGGATGGCCTTTCCCTGGGCGGTGGCGAGCAGGATGTTATCTTCGCCGGTCGTAATCTGGACATCGATCAACTGGTCGCCTTCGTCGATATCGATCGCGATGATGCCGGCCGACCGCGGGTTGCTGAATGCTTTCAGGAGTGTCTTCTTCACCGTGCCGTTTCGGGTGACCATGAAGACATTCTTACCGTCTTCCTTGAGGTCGCGCACGGGAAGGCACGCCGTAATCCTCTCTTCGCCGGAGAGGTTGAGCAGATTCACGATGGCGCGCCCGCGCGCGGTGCGGCCGGCCTTTGGCAATTCGTGCACCTTC
>JAKJDA010000706.1 GCA_022706165.1 Candidatus Hydrogenedentota bacterium
GGGCCTCCTTCCCGACTTCCCGGCCGGCGGTCTCTACTACAATACGGGCGCCGTTGACGATGCTTTAAGCAGCACCGGTTGGAAGGTGAACACCAATCCGGATCCGCGTGCCCTGCGCCTGCCCACGGAAGCCCAGTGGGAACGCGCCGCCGCCTGGGACGGCTCGAAACACTGGATATACGGCTTTACCAGCGATACCGCGCCAATGGACAATACCCGGGCCAATTGGCGGAACCTGAATAGCAGCTACGTCAATCCGTTTAACCTGGGCACACCGTATGTATCGCCCCCGGGCTGGTTCGATGGCATCCATGTCAGCCCGAACGGGTCCGTCCAGACGGTCTACTCTATTTCGCCCGAAGGCTGCTACGACATGAGCGGCAACCTGCGCGAATTGTGCCACGACTGGTATATGGAAAACTGGTATACCGACGGCGGGCCGTACCAGGTGAACCCGACAGGCCCCCCAAGGTCCACGTCTATTCCCCCGGCCAAGGTGCTCCGGGGCGGTGG
>JAKJDA010000707.1 GCA_022706165.1 Candidatus Hydrogenedentota bacterium
CAGTTCGGCCACATGGATTCGACGTCGCCGGGCTTGTCGCCGAGATAGGTGAAGATGCGTCCGGCGGCGCGCACGGGGCGTGGCGAGCCCATGATGTAGTGGCACATCTCCATGTTGTGCACGCCGATGTCGATCATCGGGCCGCCGCCCTGCAGATCCTTGCGCCCGAACACGCCCCAGTTGGGGATGCCGCGGCGCCGGATCGCCTGGCTGCGCACGAACAGGATGCGCCCGAGCAGGCCCTGTGCGCCGCCGCCAGCATCCTCTCGCCCTCCTTCGCATTCATCGCCAGCGGCTTCTCGACCAGCACGTGGCAGCCGGCGTTCAGGGCATCCACGGTCGGCTGCATGTGCAACCCGTTCGGGGTGCAGACGCTGACCGCATCGAGCGTCTCCTTGCGCAGCATCTCCTTCCAGTCGGCGTAGAGGGCCTTGATGCCGTGCTGCTGGGAGGTCTTTTCGAGGGCGGCGGCATTGACGTCGGCGGCGGCCACCACCTCGGCGTCGGG
>JAKJDA010000708.1 GCA_022706165.1 Candidatus Hydrogenedentota bacterium
TGCGCCACGTCGAGAATTTCTTCTGCGGACTCCACAGTTGGATCATTTCCTTTGTTGCAACACGCTGTACAAGCGGACTGACATATTCGGTGGTCATCTCAGACAATTCCTCTAGTCTTTGTAGCGCCCGGTCTCCGTGCCGGGCGGTCTTAAACTTTTTCGTGAATCGCGCCCGGCTGTTCAATCTCCGAGCGATTCACGCAATTCAATTCGTCGAAAACTCGCAACAACCTGCCATTGGACGAAGCAAAGGAATGATGTTGCAGAAGGTCAGCGTCCTTTAGCGTCTCGCAAAGCGGACTGGTTCCCGTGTTTTCCTTGTCACTGTGTTCTTCGATTGCGCAGCAAACTGCATTGATTTCGTCCAAGGTGAAGGCAGAAGTTTCCTGCATGATAGCCTTGGCTCTCAATGCGCTCAAGCGGGCATGATTTTCGGAAGTCCCAGTCATATAAGAAGAGAGGTCATGCAGCATGCCTGCCACACCGCACATCGACGGCTCCAGG
>JAKJDA010000070.1 GCA_022706165.1 Candidatus Hydrogenedentota bacterium
GCCGCCCACCACAATTGGCATGATACCGCGCGTCCGCAACGTTTCGAACACGTTGTAGAAACGTTGCTGGTACTCGAACACGTTGAACTCGTGGCTCAGATCCACGATGTCTATCAAATGGTAGGGCACCGGCACGCCGTCCACGACGTATTCGTCGATATCTTTGCCTGAGCCCAACGTCAACCCGCGATACGCCTGCCGCGAGTCCGCCGAGACAATCTCGCCGCCCAATGCGCGCGCCAACCGCACGCCCAGGCGCGTCTTCCCGGAGGCCGTCGGCCCCAGGACGATCACGGCGTTTTTCGATCCTGCTTCCATGGACCTCGAAACCAAGCCGGGCTGGCCGTCAAAGGATTCGCAGCGCCGCGTTGATGACCAGTTGGACATCGAGGGCGTCGGTCGCATTGTCGCCCGTGACATCGGTCAAGAACGGCACCGGCAACCGCAACGCGCCGTTGATCGTCAACTGCACGTCGAGGGCGTCGACGTTGCCATCGTAGTTCACGTCGTAGGGCCAGTCATCGTTTCGGTCCAACGGATTGCGCCCCGCAAACGTCTCCGGGCCATCCAACTCGCCGCCGCCATCGGTGTCCGCAATCTGCGGGTGCGTGCCCTGCGCATATTCGCCGGCATTGTTCAGCCGATCCGCGTCGGGGTCGCCGTCCGCGCCATCGTCGCCTACCGCAGAGGTGGGATCGAGCTGGCAAGCGACTTCCCAGCCGTCGGGCAGTCCGTCGCCATCGGTATCGGCATTACGGGGATTGGTGCCGAGAATGGCTTCCTCGGCGTTGGAGAGATTGTCCTGGTCGGGGTCGCCGTCCGCGCCATCATTTCCGATGGCGCTGGTTGGATCGAGGCCATAGGCGATTTCCCAACCATCGAGCAATCCATCTCCGTCCGTATCGACGTTGCGTGGATTGGTCCCGTGGGCGTATTCGTCCACATTCCGGACGTTGTCCTCGTCGGGGTCGCCGTCCGCGCCATCGTCGCCAGCCGTAGAGGTGGGATCAAGCTGGTAAGCGACTTCCCAGCCGTCGGGCAGTCCGTCCCCATCGGTATCCGAGTTGCGGGGACTTGTGTCGTGGAGATATTCATCGCTGTTGGACAGGTTATCGTCGTCGGGATCGCCGTCTTTGCCGTCGTTGCCGACGGCGCTGTTTGGATTCAGGCTGTAGCGCACTTCCCAGTCGTCGGGCAGTCCGTCTCCGTCGGTATCAGCATTGCGGGGATTGGCGCCGAGAAGGAATTCCGTAAGGTTGTCGAGATTGTCCATATCCGGGTCGCCGTCCGGGCCGTCGTCGCCCGTCGGGGATGTGGGATCGAGTTGATAGCGCACTTCCCAGTCGTCGGGCAGTCCGTCCCCGTCGGTGTCCAATGCTCGCGGATGCATATTCCGGGCGAATTCCTCCGCATTTGTGAGTCCGTCGCCGTCTGGATCTCCGTTGGCGCCGTCGTCGCCCAAGGCGGACCGTGGATTGAGACCGTGAGCGACTTCCCAGCCGTCGGGCAATCCGTCTCCATCGGTATCCTGGGCCAGGGGGTCCGTGCCGAGTCCAATCTCTTCGCCGTCATCGAGCCCGTCGCCGTCGGTGTCGGGCAGCGCCGGGTTCGTGCCATACAGGCGCACTTCGTCGCCATCGCCGATTCCGTCGCCGTCGGTGTCGGCAACATCCGGCTGGGTTCCGTGCGTCGCCTCTTCGCTATCGGGAAGACCGTCGCCGTCGCTATCGACGCCGCCCACCCCGGAAAGGGCCACTCCGATTCGGGACGCGCCGGGATCGTCGCTGGCAATAACGAGTTCGCCGGTAAATACGCCCGCGTGCGGGGGCTCGAAATGAATGTTCAGCGCGGCCGCCTGACCCGCGTTCAGCACGTTTACCACAGGCGGCGTGACAAATGAGAATGCCGCGCCTGGCACGTCCGGCGCGGACACCGAGACATTGTCAAAATAGTGTTCTGCGGTGGGAATGGAATGGGTGAACCCCACGAGCCCCAAGCGGCCCGGACCCTTCACGTCGTTGTCGAGGCCTGACCAGACGACGACGCCATTGATTTCGAAGGCGAGGGTGTTGCCCACGACGGTGGCCCGCAGGCGATTGGGACTGGACATGCCCTGGATAATGGAGGGGAAACCCGTGGCGACGAGGGAGATGGCTCCATCCACCGATTTGACGACCTCGAACGTGTTGACGCCGGTCCTCTCGAATATCTGAAACACATAGGCGGAGCCCGCGCCATCGTAGTTGAAATCCGCAGAAGCGCGCACCGCGATCCCCGCGGCAGGCGCATTGCTACCGATGCGAGTCAATGTCGCTTCAACGGAGAGGTCTTCCCACGTCTGGCCGTCATAAAGCGAGGTCATGAAATCGTTTGTTCCGGCAAGGTTTTTTGCGCGATACCGGCCTGTCTCGACGGTCCAGTTTGCGGGCACGTCGGGAACCCAGTTCGCAGCCGCGCCCGATCCGAAACTTTCGTCGTAGGCTCCTGGCGTCAGCAGGGCGATCCGGCTGATCTGGAGAGGAACCGGACCGGCGTTGGTCAGGACGATCTGGGCTGTGCGGTGTTGGGGAGCGACATAATCCGTTGGGGCGAAAGGAACGCGATGGTCTGTGTCCGGCGCGATCGAATCGGTCACGAGCAACGCAGCATCCGCTCCCGGGAAAGGATAGAGTTCGACCGCCCGACAGGCCTGTTCGAGGTTCTCCTTGTCCGCCTGCGTGTACCGAAGGTTGATGGCGGCTTGGCGAAGGGCATTGTAAAAATCGACGAAGTCCGCCCCGGAAAGGAGCAGGTTCTTCTGCGCTTCGTAATAGAGCGCGCTTACCCGGCCAATGCCCCACCCCGCGACCGTGCGGCCGTTGAAGGAGCCTCCGTCCGTCAGCAGGTAGGCCAACTTGTTCAGCACGCCTGTTGTGGTGCACGCCGCCGTTGTCGTCGATTCCCCGATAAAACGTGGGGCTGCCGACGCGGTCTGGCTGGGGCGTGATCACGCCATCGAGGTTGCTCGGGAATGCGGGAGGATCGGCCATGTTGCGCACCGCCACGTAAGGCGCGGGAAAGGGCAATTGATCGCCGATGAGCCAACGGCTTCCGGGCGGAACGGCGTCATAGGTTTGTTGGACGAACTCGCCCCACATATCGGAAAATGATTCGCTGATGGCGCCTGACTGGCCGTAGTAAATGAGGTTCGAATCGAATCCGATGATTCCCTGGACGTATTCGTGCCCTACGACGTCCGTGGCGCGGGAGAACCCGTCATAGAAGTAAAACCGCTGGTTTATCCGACTCCAATACGCGCCTGCCGAAGAAGCGGGGGCGTAGCGCACCGTCGCGCTCAGGGTCATGCCCGCCCCATCAACGCTGTCGCGGTCATGGTTGGAGGCGAAAAAATGATAGACATCGCCGAGACGAGCATACGCCTGATCGGCGTCCTCAATGCCGGAAGCGGACCCGCCTTCGACGCGGACCAACGCCCCGGGATTGGCTCCCGTTCCATTGGCATCGTGGATTTGGCGATCTAAAAGACGGTTGACGTTCGACAGGATGAACGCGATGGATCCGTCGCGCACTGCGACAAAAAACGCCCCCCCGCTTTCCGGATCGGCGGGACTTGCGATGTCGACGCGCCACGTCAGCGCCGGAACGCCTTTCATTCCCACGATAGCGGGGTCGAACCACATCAATTCGGGCGTCCGCAGGACAGCAAGGTCCGCCGCTTGCGTCGTCGCGGCGGCGGCAGCGAGGGCCGTCTTCATCGCCACGGTCGAATCCAACGCCGCCTCGGCTTCGACAGGACGATCGTCCAGAACGCTCGCCCCTGTAAACAGACGGCTGAGCACGCAGACCACGCCTCCAGCCCGGTTTAACTGCACAATGGCCTCTGCGCCAAAGACGCGATATCCGCGATAGGTCTGCCCCAAACGCACATATACGGCCCCCTCCTTGACGGCGGCCCGGACGACATCAAGCCCCACGCCGGGACTGTTCAGTCCAAAATCCGCAGCGCGGCCCCGCAGGAATTCCACGGCCAACCGTTCGGGCAACGCCTTGGCATGGACAGACGATTCCGTCGCATTGTCCGGCGCGGCAGCCCAATAGCGGATATACCCTGTTCCGTTGCGATGGACGATCTGCGAGTCTGCCTGCTCTTGGGCAACGGCGCCGTTTCCTCCCGCCAACAGAGCGGCAAGCGCCGCAAGCAAAACCATCCCATTCCGGACACACAGGCTGCTCATAGACATATCCTTTCTTATTTAATCCGTCGCTTTCCGACCGGATTGGCGCGGGGACGAACATGCGCCCTTCGCCGAAGCCCTCACTCGCCGGCGCTATTTTACCATGCTCGACACGACAAACGGGATCGGCGTGTCGGTTTTTTTCCAAGACAGACGTCCCTCGCCCATGAAGGCGCTTCGCCCTTGCCCGGATTATTGGATTCCCCTTCCCGCGATTCGGTATGCTACAGCTCTTCTGTATCCTGGGAACGCGGCAAGTAAGGAATAGCACATGGCAACGGACAAACGGGAGATCATTCTCTCAGGCATTCGCCCGACGGGGCGGCTTCATTATGGCAATTATTTCGGGGCGATCCGGGCATTTTTGGACCTGCAGGAGCAGGGGCACCGGTGCTATTACTTCATTGCGGACTATCACGCCCTGACAACCATCACCGAGCGCATGGACCTCTACCGCCAGACCATCGACATGCTGCGGACGTACGTGGCGTGCGGGCTCGACCCGGCCAAGTCGGTCATCTATCGGCAAAGCGACCTGCCGTGCACCGCCGAATTGACCCTGCTGCTGGGAATGATCACCAACATCGGTCACCTCGAACGCGGCACGACCTACAAGGACAAGATGGCCAAGTTGACGTCGGAGTCAGAAGGCCTTGAAGGCAATCCGCTTTCGTACGGGCTGCTGGGCTACCCTGTGCTGATGGCGGCGGACATTTTGATTGTAAAGGCCGACAAAGTCCCCGTGGGCGACGATCAGCGCCAGCACGTGGAAATGGCCATCGAGATGGCCCGCAAGTTCAACCACCGATTTGGCGAGGTGCTGAAGGTGCCGGCGTCGGTCCCGCGCAATGCTTTGCGGTTGCCGGGGTTGGACGGGTCGGCCAAGATGGGCAAGAGCGACAACAACACGCTTGACCTGCTCGACGACCCGAAGACCGTCCTCGCGAAGATCAAGGGCGTCCAGACCACGACCGATCCCCTGCCGTTGTCCAGCGACAGCGACGACCCCGACGCGATTATCCCGCAGATGCCGCCGAGCCTGGGCGCGCTGTACCGGATGTTGCATTTGCTCGCGCCGGAAGACGTGTACCAGGATTTCGTCGGAAAATACCGGCGCGGCGAGAAGTTTTACGGGACGCTCAAAACGACCTTGGCCGAGCACGTGTCGAAATTCAACGCGCCCATTATCGAGGGATTCAACGCGCCGGGCAACACCGAGGCGACGGTTTGTGAATTCCTGCGCGCCAACGCCGAGAAGGTGACGGAGACCGCGCTCGATACGGTCGAGTCGTGTAAGGCGGCGATGGGCCTGGGCCGAAGCCTGTTCCGGGCATGAGTTCAGGCGCTTACAGGTAGAAATCGGCCGCCGGTCTTGGTATACTTCCGCCGTTTTGCCGAGGGCGGAACGGGCGCGCGAGCGTTCATCCACAGGATTTAGGCAATCCACAGGATTTAGGTAAAGGGAGGTGATGTTTAATGGCCGAGAACAATGTTGCGGAAACCGTCACGCGAATCGTCATCGAGAAACTCGATCGCAAACCTGAAGAAGTGACCATGGAAGCGCGTTTCATCGACGACCTGGGAGCGGACTCGCTCGATATCACGGAGCTGCTGATGGCCCTTGAAGAGGAATACAACATCGAGATCGACGACGAGGCGAACGCGATCCAGACGGTTGCCGACGCGGTGCACTACATCGAGGGAAAAGTGAAGGAAAAGGCATAACTCGCCTTCCCCCCGCCGCGATGTCAACCACCGTGCGGTATGCGCTTGTCTCGAAGCGCGTGGTTGATGCCGGTTGACGATAGCGATCAACGTTCAGGCGCCCAGTTCCGCGCCGTTGCCGTGCGTCAGGCCAGGAGAGAGACGTTTGCCCATACAGGCAAGACGGCCGTCCTGGATCGGACGTGGACAACGACAAGGGGTTCCGTCCACCGCACGGAGCGCCGGGCTGGGCGCATTTTTGCCTCAAACACGGGACAAATTACGACATGACAAGAGACGTCGTGGTGACAGGGATGGGCGTGATCTCGCCCGCCGGGAACGATAAGGCCACGTTCTGGAAAAACATCTGCGGGGGATATCCCTGTCCCCGGCTCATCGAACACTTCGACACTTCCGAGCATGCCACCAAGTTCGCCGCCATGGCCCCCGATATCGAAAGCGAGGAGTTTTCGACCAAGGATATGCGCCGGCGCGACCGCTACACGTTGTTTGCGCTGGCCGCTGGAAAACAGGCGTGGGACCAATCCGGTCTTGACATCAATCGCGAGGACCCGTTGCGTTGCGGCGTCATCATGGGCAGCGGCATCGGCGGCTTGAGCACCATTGAAGAACAGGTGACCGTCATGGTGCAGAAGGGACCGCGCCGCTTATCGCCGCTGATGATCCCAAAATCCCTCAGCAACATGGCCTCCGGCGAAATGGCCATCCGGTTCGGACTCCAAGGTCCCAACAAGGCCATCGTCACCGCTTGCGCCGCAGGAGCCCAGAGCATTGGCGAAGCGGTCATGCTGATTCGCGCCGGATATGCGGACGTCATGCTCGCGGGCGGGTCCGAGTCCACCATCATCCCCTTTGGCGTCGCGGGCTTCTCCTCCATGAAGGCCCTGTCATGCCGCAACGACGATCCCGGACGCGCCAGCCGCCCCTTTGACCTCGATCGCGATGGCTTCGTGATGGGCGAAGGCGCGGGCGCGCTCGTTCTGGAATCCGAGGAGCATGCGCGGGCGCGCGGCGCCGAGATTCTCGGCGTCGTCGCCGGGCAAGGCGAGACGGGCGACGCCTACCACATCACCGCGCCCAGGCCAGACGGTTCCGGCGCGGCGGCCGCCATGCGAGCCGCACTCAAGGACGCGGGCATGAACCCCGAGGACATCGACTACTACAATGCCCATGGAACCAGCACAAAACTCAACGATATCGCCGAGACCCTTTCGTTGAAGGCCGTGTTCGGGGATCGAATGCCTCCCGTCAGTTCGACGAAATCCATGATTGGCCACCTGCTTGGAGCGGCGGGCGCGGTGGAAGCCATCGTGAGTCTGTTGGCCATCCGCGACAACGTCCTGCCTCCCAATATCAACTATGACACGCCTGATCCCGAGTGCGACGTCAACATCGTCGCCAACGAGGCGCGACCGGCGAAAGTCGACGTGGTCATGTCCAATTCGCTGGGATTTGGCGGCCACAACGCTTCGCTCATTCTGAAGCGGTATGCGTGACGACCCCGAGCGCGCGCGGCTGCTGACCTCCCTGGCGGAGCGTCTCGGCATCGAGTTTTCCAATCTCGACCTATTGGACCAGGCGCTCACGCATGCTTCCAGCGCTGGCGAAAACGAAGGGCCGCAGTACGACTACGAGACGCTTGAGTTTCTCGGAGACGCCGTGCTGGGATTGGCCGTGGCCCAGTATCTCTATGAACATGTTCCGGACCGTACGCCGGGCGAATACAGCCGGATGCGCGCATCGGTGGTGAACCGCAGGTGTTTGGCGCGCATCGCCCAAACGCTCGCGTTCGCTCCGGCCATCCGCCTCGGCAAAGGCGAAGAGCTTGCCGGCGGACGCCAGCGGATCGCCCTGTTGGCCGATTGCCTGGAATCGGTCGTCGGGGCCGTTTTCCACGATTGTGGATGGGAAACGGCCCGCGCGTTCATTGAGCGAACGTTCGTTGCCGAACTTGAGCGCGCCACACAGTCGGATCGGATTTGGGACTTCAAATCGCGACTGCAGCATTATTGTCAGGCGGAACGGATTCCTTTGCCTGTGTTTGTCGTTGTCCGATCGGAAGGTCCCGATCACCTCAAGGAATTCGAGGTTGAAGTTCAGTTGCGCGGGGAGCCTGTCGGTTGCGGCACGGGCCTGAGCAAAAAAGAAGCGGAACAAAATGCGGCGCGATCCGCTCTCGATCATGAAGGATTGCTGACCGGTGGCTCCAAATATCCCCTCTGCGAAAGCCGGCTTCGCCCATGATTGACGCGACCGCTGATCCGCATTACAACGTGCGCAACCAGGTGAAACCGCACGCCAGCGCTTGGAACGTCTATAAGCGTTTGCTCGGATATTCGTGGCGCTACAAAACGCGTCTGGTAACGGCCCTGTTTTTCGCATTGATTGTGGCGTCGTCGTTCACGGTGATGGTTTTCGGGCTAGGCGGAACGGTGAGCGTCCTCTTCGACAACGAGGCCGAAGTCGCCAAAACCGTCGATCGCTACGTCCACAAAGCTCAAGGCGCCATCGAAAAACTCCCCGCGCCGATCCAATCCCTTGTGCCCATCGACGTCGCCAGCCTCAACACGCGCGCCGTCGACAAGATTCTTCAGATTCGACGAGATCCCCGCCAAATCATCACGACGCTTCTCCTCATCTCCTGCGTCACGATAGCGCTTGCTCTGATCGGCGGCGCGGCGCGGTTTCTCCAGGAATATTTTGCGGGCACAATCGGCGCGAACATTTCCGTGACCCTCGGCCATGAGATGTACGAGAACGTCATGCGCATGTCGCTCCGTTTTTTCGAGCAACACCCGACCGGCGAACTGCTTGCGCGTTTCACGAACGACATTTTCATGATCAATCGGGGGTTGGCGAGCGTGTACGTGAAATTGATGCGCGAGCCTGTCAAGGGGGTCTTTTTTCTGGTCGCGGCGCTCACCATCGATTGGAGACTCACGTTGCTTGGGCTGTGCGTGCTTCCGCCGACGGCCTACGTGATTGTGCGCGTCGGCAAGCGTTTTAAGAAGAGCGTGCGCCGATCGCTCGAAAAGGTCGCATCGATGGCAATGGTCGTTAACGAAACTTTCGGCGGCATCGCGATCGTCAAGGGCTTTTGCATGGAACGCCGCGAGTCAGAGCGGACCTCCGTCGAGCTCGGCAAACTGCGGCGTTACCTCGTGAAGATGGTGAAGGCGGATGCGCTGGTCGGCCCGCTGGTCGAGATGGTGCTCATCTTGGGCTTGATCGCCTTTGTGCTGATCAGCGTCCGATCCGTGCTCATTGCCAAGTCGCTCAACGGCGGTCAACTCGTGCAATTGTACCTGTACCTCGGCCTCATGCTCGATCCCGTCCGCAAATTGGCCGCGGTCAACAACCTCATCCAGACCAGCGTGGCCAGCGCCGAACGCGTGTTCGCATTCATCGACATGCAAGCCGATATCACGGAGGCCGGACAGCCGATTGCGTTGCCGCCGCTCCAGCGCGCGCTGGAGTTCGACAACGTCCATTTTTCTTACGACGGCGCGAGCGAGGTGCTGCAAGGCATCAATCTTTACATCCGCAAAGGCGAGATGATCGCGATAGTCGGGTTCAGCGGCGCGGGCAAGAGCACCGTGGCGCGTCTCGTGCCGCGGTTTTACGATGTGACCGCCGGGGCCATCCGCATCGACGGCGTCGACATCCGTCAGGCTTCGTTCGAGAGTCTGCGCGGCCAAATCGGCATCGTAACCCAGGAAACCTTCCTGTTTAACGAGTCCGTTCGGTGGAATATCGCGTTTGGCCGCTCTGATTTTGCCGAGGATCGCATTCGACAGGCCGCTCGAGCGGCCTACGCCGACGAGTTCATCGAACGCCTGCCCAAGGGTTACGACACGGTCGTGGGGGAACGCGGCGTCTCGTTGTCCGGCGGTCAGCGCCAACGATTGGCCATTGCACGCGCCATCATCAAGGACCCGGCGATTTTGATTCTCGACGAGGCGACATCAAGCCTTGATTCCGAGAGTGAGCAGATGATTCAACAGGCCATCGACGAGTTCGTCGTCGGGCGCACCACGATCGTGATAGCGCACCGCCTGTCGACCGTGCAGCGGGCCGACCGCATCATTGTGCTCGAAGCCGGGCGCATCGTCGAGGAAGGATCGCACCCGCAATTGCTTGAAAAAGGCGGCATCTACAAGCGGCTCTACGATGTTCAATTCGCAGCGGGAGAAGAACCGGCATGAAGTGGCGGACGGCGCTTGCGTCCGTCGCGGCGATGACGATCATCGGCGGGTGCGGC
>JAKJDA010000709.1 GCA_022706165.1 Candidatus Hydrogenedentota bacterium
TGTCGGGATCCTCCGCGATCGCGAGCACGGGAATCGCGACGCCCGGCGAATAAGCGAGCGAGAGGTCGCGCTGCGTCGCCATGGGCTTGGTGGGCGCGATGGAGAGCTTGCCGGGTTGCGGATAGCGATGGAAGGCGAGCGCTTCTTCGTCGGTGAAAGCGCGCTTTTCGTCGTTCATGGGGGGAGGCGTATCTTCGTAAGGGTGCGGGAGGCGCACCGTACCGAGGCGCTTCGCGGCGTCAATGGAGCGCTTGGCGCGGACCAGCTATGGTTCGTCGCATGGCTGATTCCGCCGCCCTCGCGCAGAACGCGTCGCCCTTCATGGCCCAGTACCTGGCCGCGAAAGCGCAGCACCCCGACGCGCTGTTGTTTTTCCGCATGGGCGATTTCTACGAAATGTTTTTCGAGGATGCCGTCGAGGCGTCGCAACTTCTCGGGTTGACGCTCACATCGCGCGACGGGCTGGAAAAAGACGATCGGGTGCCCATGGCGGGCGTGCCCGTG
>JAKJDA010000710.1:0-242 GCA_022706165.1 Candidatus Hydrogenedentota bacterium
TCGTTTTTCAAAATGGCCTCGAAGCGCTCCATGTCGCACAGCAACAGGTGCGAGCGTTTGTAGGCGGCAAAGCGCCGGGCGAAGGCGATGGTGAGGACGTCGTCGTCCAGCACGGATTCCGCTTCCTTCATGACGTTTTTCGGCGCGTTGCGCCGGCCGTACTGCTTGACCATTCTTGTCCGGCAGTGCCGGATCAGGCGCGTTCTGCTCATGACATGGGACCGCCACAGTTCTTCATCGTA
>JAKJDA010000710.1:266-503 GCA_022706165.1 Candidatus Hydrogenedentota bacterium
GAGATCCGTGTTCCAGGTTTTGAGCCACCAGTCCCGGCCGAGGTAGCGGTCGAAGAGGCGGGAGTTTTCAATCGAAATCCAGGAGGGAATGTGCACGCCGTTGGTGATGGAGGTGATGGGAATTTCCTCTTCTGGAACGTCCGGCCAGACATAGGACCACATGCGCCTGGCCACCTTGCCGTGCAGCCGGCTCACGCCATTGCGGTACTGGGCGAGCTTAAGCCCCAGAACGAACAT
>JAKJDA010000711.1 GCA_022706165.1 Candidatus Hydrogenedentota bacterium
GGACGAGGTGCGGGAGCGCTTCGGCACGGACCCCGCGCATGTGGTGGACGCGCTCGCGCTCATCGGCGACACGGCGGACAACGTGCCGGGCGTGCGCGGGATCGGCGACAAGACGGCGCAGAAGCTCATGGCGCAGTACGGCTCCCTGGAGGGGCTCTACGAACATCTGGACGACCTGAAGGGGAAGCAGCGCGAGAATCTGGAAAACGACCGCGAACAGGCCTACAAAAGCCGCGTGCTCGTGACCATCAAGACCGATGTGGCGCTGCCGGAGAGCCTCGACGACCTGGTCCGGGCCCCCTGGGACCCGGAACGGCTGGGAGCGCGCTTCCTGGAACTCGGCTTTGACTCCCTGGCCGCGGAAACCGGCGCCCCCGCGCCGGAGAAGGAGGAGACGCCCGCGGACTACCATCTGGTGCTCGACCGCGCAACCCTCGACCGCGCCCTGGCCGAGATGCGCGCCGCGGGCGGCTTCGCCGTGGACACGGAAACCACCTCCAT
>JAKJDA010000712.1 GCA_022706165.1 Candidatus Hydrogenedentota bacterium
ACCTTCATGATGCGCGTTTCTTCCGGATCCGGATTAGAGGAATCGAAACCCTGCATACAAACAATCTGACTCGTGCTGAAATGTTCGGACTCATCCCGCACCAGTTTCAGCAGCTGCTCGCGGAGGGGCGCGTCGTTCCACTGCTTTTTCTTGTCGTCCAAAACGTAATAATGGTCCCGGGGCCGGCTGTCAGCGATAAGGCGGAAGGGCGCCGCGCCGCGGTCCCAATCATAGCGCGTATACACATCATCCGACCCGTAGCGCAGCACGCGGTACACGTAGATATAATAGCTGAAGCGGCTCATGCAGCCGAAGCGCGACCCGAGCAAGCGCGACCCGTCAGGCCCCTCCAGGATATACTCACATTTCGGCGTGTTGATGCCCCGGTAAAAGATGATATCGTCAATGCCGAAGCCCCGGTAAATCTGGGGGATTTGGGACGTCTGTCCGTAACTGAAAGGCGTGTAGCCGCTTTTGGTGACACCGCCCAGGGCGCGGGC
>JAKJDA010000713.1 GCA_022706165.1 Candidatus Hydrogenedentota bacterium
CTCCGAAGGCCTTGGGGAGGACGTTTTCGGGGTGGGGGTTGGTCAGGCCGGAGTGCCAGAAGGGGCCGCCGGCGTCGGTCTTGGCGTGCCACCAGTTGCCGGCCTTCTGTTCGAGGGGGCATACATAGTACTCGGTGGCGACGAGCTTGCTCCAGGTGAGGGGGCCGAAGCCCTGCGAGAAGCGACCGCCATGGACGATGTAGTAGTTCTCGTAGGCGTTGCAGCTGTACTTGCCATTGCTGCCGTACTCGCTGTAGGCGGTCAGGGGCGGGAGGTAGCTCTGGGCGAGCGATCGGAGCTGCGACGCGCAGCTGGTATTGTCGGCGGTCCGGACGACGGCGCCGATGCCGACAATGGCAATGGCGGCCAGGACGCCGATGATGGCGATGACGACGAGCAGTTCGACGAGCGTAAAGGCGCTGATACGGTGTTTCATAGGGCCTCCGTTCAGTTGGGGCTGCCCTGCTGCAGCCCTGTCCCATCAGTATTCTTGCAGTGAG
>JAKJDA010000071.1 GCA_022706165.1 Candidatus Hydrogenedentota bacterium
GCGAAAACGGTGTTCTCTCCCGGTCCTGCTGTTCCGCGAAAAAAATCTGCCAATCCGGGGGCACCGACTCCGGTTCGCGTAAGTACGCGGCGTAGAGCTGCTCGACAAAGGTCAGGCTCATGCTCCCGAGGCCGTGTGTGATCTCCCGCATGACGTCACCTCGTATCGGTCGGATGCAACGGTTTTCCCAAACAAATGTTCCAGCGACGACACGAGCCGCTCCACATGCGCCGACCAAACCCGGCGCCATCGAAAACGGCGCGCGCCCCCTCATATGTTGCCATGGCGCCGTCCCAAACGCCATGACGCGCACGTTCTGACCAAGACGCACAAAAACGGCGGATCTCCGGGGTCCTTGGCCGTCCGATATTCCCCAAATCTTCTGGGTTTACGCCACGCATGAACGAAATCCTGCTTCTTGCCGCGTCACGCCACCGTTGCGTCAACATCGGCCCGGCAAAATCTGTTCCGCGTCCGGACCGATTCGGCCCCCTGAAGAAGCGGGATGGGTCTCTTTTTTGTATTCCCGCCTCAAAAAACCTATCATCGGAAAGTGTCCAGCCCTTTTTCACCAAGAGGAGCTTTGAACCATGCACCCTGCTTCCGCATCGATTCTATTGACTTCCGTAGCTCTGGTCGCCTTGCCTGCTTGGGCCGCGCCGTGGATAACCTCCAAGATGTATGGCAATGTCCATGTCGTCGTATCGGAAACGGCCCCTAGTTTTGACGCGCAGGCGGCGAAAGAATTCGCGGCGCACTGGAAAGCCTGCACCGGTCATTCCGTTTCGATTTCGGATCGCCCCGCCGACGGCGTGAACGTGTTCATCGGACGCGATGTCATTCCCGCCCGCCACGCCAAAAAGATGAATGTGGCGGCCCTCCAGGCGGACGGCCTGCATCTCCGCAGCGTAAAGGCCGAAAAGGACGCTTTGCCCGCACTGCTCATCGCGGGAGGAACCGAACGCGGCGCGCTGTATGGCGTCTACGAGTTCTTCGAACGCTACATGGGCATGCGATGGCTGGCCCCTGGCGTGACGTTTGTTCCGCGTAAGCCCGGCGAGGCCTGCGATCCCGCGAAACCGTGGGAGCGCGCTACGCCATCCGAACTGCCGGCCATCGACTATCGCTACGTCCCGCCATTCGAGCATCGTCGGACGACGCCGCCCGAGGGCGACGCCGAAAGCGTGCAGATCTATCGCGATGCGCGACGCCTCTCCGAAGGCCCTGGGTTTGGCGCTCCTGGCGTCCATACGCTGTACAGTTTGGTGGAACCGAAAGATCACTTCGAGAAGCATCCGGAGTGGTTTTCCATGATTGACGGCAAACGACGTGCACCGGTCGGGTACGACTACAACAGCGAGAAGGAGCGCGAAAAACACCCGGGCACCGTGGCGCAACTGTGCTTCACGAATCCCGAGGTGGCGAACGCCATCGTGGACACGCTGCGCGATCGCATCCGCAAGAATCCCGACAAACACATCTGGAGCGTATCGCAGATGGACTGGGGCGAATACTGCACGTGCCCGGAATGCAAAGCGATCAACGAAAGCGAAGGCACGCCCATGGGCTCCCTGCTGACCTGCGTGAACCGCGTCGCGGACCAGATCAACCAGGAATTCCCAGGCTACTACATCGAGACGCTCGCCTATACGTGGTCGCGCAAGGCCCCGAAGACTATCCGTCCGCGCGACAACGTCATCATCCGCCTGTGCAGCATCGAATGCGATTTTGCGCGCCCCCTCAACGATCCAAAGGTCCAGGAAAACGCGACATTCGCGCAAGATATCCGCGAGTGGTCGGCCATCGCAAAGCAACTCTACATCTGGGATTACGTCGTGAACTTTCACGGCTACCAGCGCCCGCACCCCAACCTGCCGGTGCTTGCCGAAAACGCCCGCTTCTTCCGCGACCACAAGGCCCGCGGGCTATACGAGCAGGGGCCGTCCGCGCCGCGCGTGGAGTTGGGGCATTTGCGCACCTACTTGTTGACGCATCTCATCTGGAATCCGGACTGCGACGTGGACGCGGCGCGCGAGGATTTCCTCGATTTGTACTATCGCGAGACCGCGCCGTTTATGCGGCAATACCTTGCCCTCATCGAAAAAAACGTGATCGAAAAAGAATGGATGATGGACACGTTTGACAAGGGCGGCTGGATCGATTACGACACCGTCGTGCAGGCGCGCGAGATCCTGCGTCAAGGCCTCGAGGCGGCGCAGTCCGACGAGACCCGCCAGCGCATCGGGTTTGCCCAAGTGTCCGTTGAATACGCCGCCTTTGCCTGCACGCCCCGCATCACCCTGGCCGACAACGCCTTCGCCCTTGACCGTCCTCCGTGCATGAGCCCGCACGACTACATCGCGCTGGCAAAGTCTTTCGGCATTCGCGATTATGCCGAAAACAGGCCTATCGAGGAATTCGGCAGCCTCGTCAGCCACTGCCCGCCGCGCCAAGAGCAATCGCCCATCGAAACGATCGAAAACGAGCGCTATCGGGTGTGGGTGACGCCCGCCATCGGCGGCACGGTAATGCGCTGGCAGGACAAGCCAAGCGGCGTTGAGCTTATCAACGCATTCCGCGAATACGGCATGCGTCCATGCACCTGGCAAGACTGGACCAACACTCCCTTCAAAGTCGAGGGACCGGTCGCAGACCGGTACGACGTCGTGGAACGGGCCCCCGGAAAACTCGTGATCGAGGCCAAACGCGAGGACGGGCTCGTCGTGCGCCGAACGATGTCGCTGCAGCCCGGTTCGGACGCCATCGAGGTGACGCTAACCATCACGAATCCAACGGACAAGGCACTCATCCCGAACGTCAAGCCGCACCCCGAGTTCTACGCACAAGGATCGTATATCCCCGAGATATGGAGCTACCGAGACGGCACATGGACGCAATACACGGATCCGGCGCTGAGTCCGCCCCTTGCAAACGGCAAATACATGAAACCCGAAGGTTACACCCAGCTCGCCTGCCGCGTGAAAGAAAAAGATGTCACGGTAATCTGCGAGTTCAATCCCGCCCAACTCGGCGGACTGTTGTGGTTTTACAACGCCTCGAGCGCAGCCCGGCAAATGAACCTGGAACTGCTGCCCAAGACCGACCCGCTCGCGCCGGGCGCGTCGATGACGATAGCGGCGTCCTACCGATTCACGCGAGAAAGCCCGGCGACGTTGCGCTGACCCGGATTTCCAAAAACGCCTTGCGGGGGCTCGCCCTATCGCAGGAGCATTAGCGTCGACAGCGGCAGGGTCACGATCCTGGGGTCATCCACCGCGCCGCTGTCCTCTTGCGTGATGAGAAGTCCAAACGGCGCATGGTCGACTTTCTTCTCGATGAAG
Organism: Candidatus Hydrogenedentota bacterium; assembly: GCA_022706165.1. Taxonomy (GTDB): domain Bacteria; phylum Hydrogenedentota; class Hydrogenedentia; order Hydrogenedentales; family SLHB01; genus JAKJDA01. Next base: position 3,342 of record JAKJDA010000071.1, read on the forward strand.
GTTCGAAGGCCTTCCGTGTCCGCCAAGGGATCGATGCGCCGCTGATACTTCACCTCCAATGGCAGGTTTTTGCGCCTATTTCAACGTTGCGCGCCCCGTCGGATATTGGACCACGACAACGGCCTGCTTCTCGATCGATTCGATAGCGGCGAACTGGACGCGGAGAGCAGCAAGGGCGTCGGCTCCGGTGCCGTCGATGGCGTCGGGCGCGCAGCCCTCCGCGATTTGCTCGGCGAAACGATGGATGCGGTTGCGGAAGGTGTCTTCAAACCGCTTTTCGACGATGTCGCCAAAAACGGTGTTGGTGATGACCGTCTTTTCCATGCTCCCCGCCGGATACAACGTCAACTCGCCGAACATGTCCTCCAGCACGAAGCGCCCCCCGGTTCCCGCGACCTCGCAACGCTCCATCGGGTGGCCGCGCGCGATGTCGTAGCTGCCGGTGAGTCCGCCCACGACGCCGTTGGCGAACCGAAAACTGAAGTGTGCCGTGGACCAGATGCTTCGTCCCGGCGCTTTGGTCGCGAAACACTGCACCGCGACGATATCGCCGCAGAAATAGCGCATGAGGTCGATGGTGTGCGGGTGCAGCGCCTTGATGTGGAACCACGGCGAGCTTTCGGCGGGATTCATGATCCACATCGCCATGTTGACGAAGAGCAGGCGCCCGAGCCGTCCTTCCTCGATCCACTGCTTTGCCTTGCGCGCGAGCGGCGTGAAACGATGGTTCACGTTGATGCCATAGCAGCGGTTTCGGGTCCGCGCCAAGGCCACCATCTCCTCGGCTTGTTTGAGGTCGTTCGAAATCGGTTTCTCGCCGAGCACATGGCAGCCCGCTTCGAACGCCTGCATCGTCGGCTCGTAGTGATCGCTGCCGTATTCGTGGCCGCCCGTTGCGACACTGCACAGGTCCGGCTGCAGCGCCTCGAACATCTCCGGGGCGCTGTAGAACGCTGGCGTCTGCAGCCGCGCGGCGGCGGCGTCTGCTCGTTCCCGGTTTCGGTCGCATACGCCGACAAGCCGGCACCACGGGCTCGCAACATATTGATCGGCATGCAAATTGCCGATGGGGCCCATTCCCACGACGACGGCGCGCAACATGGGACGATCCTGATCGTCACGCATTGCTGACAAGACCAAGGTTTTGCACGATGCGACGCAGGAAGCCTGGGCGTCCGCGCTCTTGTTCGCGTTTCTGGCGCAGAAGGGAAGCGGCGAGGTCCTGCACGTTTTTGGCGGCGGGAGCGGCAGGGTAGCGCAACACAAACGGCGTTGCCTGCATCACCGCCTGGGCGACATGCGGATCGCGCAGGATATGTCCGAGCGTTGCCAGGCTGCGCCCAAGGTATTGCTGCGCGACGTGATTGAGTTTCGCGGCGACCATGTTGGCCTGCGCGGCGTTCGCAGCCATGTTGACGACGATCCGGATCACGGCGTCCTTGCGAAGCTGGTTGATCGTCTTGATCATCGCATAGGCATCCACAATGGCCGACGGCTCGGGAGTGGTGACCAGCAAGACCTCGTCGGCGGCGGCGGCAAAGGCGACGGCGTTTTGGCCAATGCCGGCCATCGTGTCGATAATGATGAAGTCGGCGTCTTCTTGCAGTTCCATCAGGCCGCGGATGACGTTTTCGCGCGCATGGGGGCCAAGGTCGGCGAGCTTGGCGATCCCGGAACTTCCGGGAATGAGATCGATGCCGCCGGGCCCCTGGACGACGATTTGGCGCATGCGTCGTTCGCCGGCGATGACGTGCTGCAAGTTGTACAGCGAGTTGAGGCCGAGCAGCACCTCGACGTTCGCAAGACCGAGATCGGCGTCGAGCACGGTGACGCGCTGCCCCTGGGCGGCCATGGCGATGCCGAGATTGACGCTTGTGCTGGTCTTGCCGACGCCTCCCTTGCCGCTGGTCACCGCGAGCACGCGGGCGCGGCTATGGTGCTGCCGAACGAAATCACGCAGATTTTGGGCTTGATATTCCACGTTTCTCTCCGCCTTTCACGATAAGGGCCGCGATGGCCTCCGCTTTGGCCGCCAGCAAATCCTCGGGGACGTTCTGTCCCACGCTCAGATAACTTGCCGGAAGCCCCGACTCCGCCAGCACGCTGAACAGCGCGCCATAGCGCTGCGTCTCGTCCAATTTGGTGAACAACAAGGAGGTTGGCGCAATGGGCTTGAACTTGTCGACCACGGCGCGTAGGTCTTCGAGCGGCGTGGTCGCGCCCAGCACGAGAAACGTCTCGTGGGGCTGCGCCGCATCAAGCAACTCAATAAGCTCCTGCATTTGCTTGAGGTTGTACGGGCTTCCGCCCGCCGTGTCGATAAGAACGATGTCTTGGTCGCGAAACAGCCGCACCGCGCCGGCCATGTCCTTGGGCGTGTTCACAACCTGCAACGGCAGGCCGATGATGTTGGCATAGGTGCGCAGTTGTTCCGGCGCGGCCACGCGGTACGTGTCCGCCGTGATAAGGGCGACGCGGGCGCGCTGGCGAACGGCGTACACGGCGGCAAGCTTGGCGACGTTCGTGGTTTTGCCGACGCCGGTCGGACCGACCAACGCGGCCACGCGGACGGAACCGGGCTTGCGGGCAATGCCGCTGGCGATTTTGATGCGAGCGGCGACTTCCTGGCGCAGGCGGTCCTGGAGCTTTTGGGGATCGCGCAAAATGCTGAGATCCGTGCCCTTGACAAGCGAGCCCATCAGCGAAGCCGCGACGGGACGACTCACGCCATTGTCGATGAGAGCGCGGTAATGCGGCGCGAACTCGGGCGGAAGCCCTGCGCCGGGCGCTTCGGCAATGAGAACCTCGACCAGGTTGCGCAACTCGCGCAGTTCGCGCCGCAACGTCTCCGACGAGTCGTCCTTGTGCTTTGGGAACGGAATCACCGGATGGGGCGCGGGCGCTGTGGAATCGCCCACAGCCGACGCCCGGGGCGCATTGTCGCCGGAAACGCCGGCGTGAGGATGCCGTCTGCCGGATGAAGCCGAGACATGCGACTGCACAGGGGGATGATGAGGCGGCGCGGGATGCGACGCCGAACGGACCGGCGCGCTTGGGGAGGAGGCGGCGGCGATGCCCATGCGGCGTTGCGCGTCGCTGACCAGTTCCTTGAAGTACGTGACGCTTTCGCGGACGGTCTGATCGCTGCCGATGCGCGAAGCGGACGCATAGTGGCGCTCAACGGGCGTGGGGCGGCGCGGTCCCGACGGCGGGGCGACGGGTTCGGCCGCGGTCAGTTCGACTTGCTTGCGGCCTATCCACCCGAGGAACCCGCTCTGCTTGACCTGCCGCGTCCGAAGCACCACCGCGTGCTGTCCCAATTTTTCCCTCATTTGGCGATAAGCGCCGTCAAGGGTTTCGGCTTGGAAAGTATGGAGTTTTTGTGCCATGTTATGCGCTCACCTGTCCTTCGCTTTCTAAACGCGCCGAGGGGTCGATTTCGTTATACGAGAGAACCACCATACGTGGGAGTTGGCGTTCGACGATCCGCTTGAAAAAGCGCCGCGCCTGGGCCGAAGTCAGCACGACCGCCTCCTGCCCCGCCATGATCAACGGCTGCACCGCTTGAACGGCGCTCCGTGCAATGGCATCGGCCCGGGCGGGGGCGATGGGCACGAAGGCGGCCGTGTCGCCGGCGCGCACCGCCTCGAGAATTTCGGATTCCAGTTCCGGCGCAAGCGTCACCACATGGAGCGCGCCTTCGTCGTCTGCGTATTCGGCGGTGATTTGCCGCGCCAAGGCATGCCGCACGTATTCCGTCAACACGTCCGTGTCGCGCGTGCGCGGCCCGAAATCGGCAAGCGTTTCGAGAATGGTCTCCAAATTGCGGATCGACACGCGCTCGCGCAGCAGATTCTGCAAAACCTTTTGCACTTCGCCAAGATTGAGAACGCCCGGAATGAGTTCGTCGACGACCGCCCCCGAAGCCGTTTTGGCGTGGTTCACGAGATTTTGCGCGTCTTGCCGGCTCAGCAGTTCGGCGCTGTGGGCGAGGATGACCTCGGTCAGGTGCGTGGCGAGGACCGCCGACGGTTCGACCAGCGTGTAGCCAAGCCGCTCGGCGCGGTCGCGGTGCGCGCGGGACACCCAGGTGGCGCTGAGGCCGAACGCGGGTTCGCGCGTGGCGATGCCCTCGATGTCCTCCTCGGCCAATCCGGGGTTCATGGCCAAAAAATGGTCGGGCATCAGCTCGTAGCGCGCGATTTCGGCCTCGCGGAGCCGGATGCGGTATTCGTTAGGGCGTAGGCGCATGTTATCGACAATGCGGACGACCGGCACGACAAACCCCATCCGCGAAGCCATTTGTTGCCGGATGATTTGAATGCGCGTCAACACATCGCCGCCCTGCCGCGAATCGGCCAGGCCGATGAGGCCATAGCCCAATTCAATCTTCAGCGGATCGATGGTCAGCAAATCCTCCGTGCGTTCCGGAGCCTCCTTCGCCTCGGCTTCTCGCTCGACGGCGCGGGCGGCCTCCTCGGCCACGATCTTGCGCTGGCCCATTTGCCACGCCTGATACGCGAGAACGCCCAATACCAGCGCGATGATGAGAAAAGAGCCCTGCGGCATGCCGGGCACCAAGGCAAGCATGACAAGCAGGCCCGCCCCAACGGCCAAGGCGCGCGGATAGCGCGTCAACTGGGTGGCCACGTCCGCGCCAAGATTTTCCTCGGAAGCCGTGCGCGTGACGATGAGGCCGGCGGCCGTCGAAACGATCAGCGCCGGCACCTGCGAAACCAAGCCGTCGCCGATGGTGAGGGTGGTGTAGGTGCGCGCCGCGTCGCCGATCTCCATGCCCTTGACCAGCATGCCGATGAAGAACCCCCCCACGATGTTCACGAGAGTGATGATGAGGCCGGCAATGGCGTCGCCGCGCACGAACTTCGTCGCGCCGTCCATGGCTCCGTAAAAATCCGCCTCGTGCTCGATCGCCCGGCGGCGCGCCCGGGCCTGTTCTTCGGTAATGAGGCCCGCGTTGAGATCGGCGTCCACGCCCATCTGCTTTCCGGGCATCGCGTCCAACGTAAAACGCGCGGCGACTTCCGAGATGCGCGTCGCGCCCTTGGTGATAACGACAAACTGAATCACGACAAGGATGGTGAAGATGACGATGCCGACGACATAGCTGTCGCCCGTGACGAAGCCGCCAAACGCGCGGATGACGTGGCCCGCGTCCGCGTCGCGCAGGATAAGGCGCGTGGCCGCGACGTTCAGGCTCAGCCGAAACAGAGTCAAGAGCAACAACAGCGAGGGAAACACCGCGAATTCGACCGGCCGCTGCAGATAGATCGTCATCAGCAGCACAATGACCGACACGGAAATGCTGAGCGTCAACAGCAGATCGAGCATCCAGGTGTAAATCGGGATGATCAACACGCCCAGGATCGCGATGACGCACAGCGCCAACGCGATGTCCTGGTTCTTCGCGAACGACCAGCGTCCTCGCAATGTTTCCGCGGCTACCGTCACGATCTATGCCTCATGCGCGCTATCCCGCTGCGGCGCCGCGAGAACGCTCGCGGACCTTTTCGGCGCGCCGATCGATCTGATACACAAACGCCAGCACTTCGGCCACGGCGCGAAACAGCCCCTCCGGAATCGACTGCCCGACCTCGAGCGTGCGGTACAACGTGCGCGCCAACTCCGGACGCTCGACGATCGGCACGTTGTGCTCCATCGCCGTCTGCCGGATGCGATCGGCCAGCAAGCGCGCGCCCTTCGCAATCACGCGGGGCGCGTCCATCGCGGCCATGTCATACCGCAACGCCACGGCGTACGTCGTCGGGTTCGTGATGACGACCTCCGCCTTCGGCACTTCCTTCATCATGCGCTGCATGGCCATTTGACGCTGAATGCCTCGAATGCGCTGCTTGAGGCGCGGATCGCCTTCAAACTGCCGCATTTCCTCGCGCGCCTCCTGAACGGTCATACGCAAGTCCTGCTCGTGGCGCCAGCGCTGAAACCCATAATCCAAAACGCCCAGCGCCAGCATGGCGATCACGACGCGGAGCCACACCAGAAACACCAGATGCCCCACCGCCTTCGCAACGCCCCACGGCGACAGCTGACCGAACCACAACAACTCTTCCCAGCGGTCGCGCAAGCTGAGATATACAATGTACGTCACGATCGCCAGCTTGAGCACGGACTTGACGAGCTCAACGGACGATCGAACCGAAAAAAACTTCCGAAACCCCGAAAAGGGGTTGAGGCGCTCCAACTTGGGCCGAATCGCCTGCGGCGAAAACAATACGCCCACCTGGGCGACGTTGATGAGCGTTCCCGCGGCCAGCAACATCAACGCAAACGGAAGCATGCATGCCGCAAAACGCCACGCAATCTCCGCCGTCAGCGGCTGCGCCGTTTGAAGCAGCACCGTCATGGACCAGGCGTCTCCCAGAAAACGGCGCATGGCTTCGATCATGCCCGTGAACATCGACGCGCCCGTCATGCGCAAAATCAACAGCGCGGCCAACAGCGACCACGCCGCGCTGAGGTCCTGGCTCTTCGCGACATTGCCCTCTTCCCGCGCCTTCTGCCGCTTGTGCGGCGACGCGGGCAGGGAACGTTCTCCCGCGGACTGTTCGGGCATGCGCCCTCCTGCGCAAACGCAACACTAGCTGCGCCGCGCTCTACGACATCGCCTGAACCATGGCGGCCACCTGCCGGAACATCGCGCCGAACAGGCCATCCAACGTCTTGATGTACAGCTCTATCGAAAGACC
>JAKJDA010000072.1:0-5414 GCA_022706165.1 Candidatus Hydrogenedentota bacterium
GGCCAGTCGCTTCTGGGCGGCGCATGGCCGGTGGTGTGGAACCTCGTGAAGATCGTCCTGGTCGTGCTGCCACTGCTGCTGTGCGTGGCGTACCTCACGTACTGGGAACGCAAGATGATCGGCTACATGCACATCCGGCTCGGCCCCAACCGCGTCGGCCCGTTCGGTCTGTTTCAACTGCCCGCGGACATGATCAAAATCTTCCTCAAGGAAGACTGGATACCGCCTTTTGCGGACAAAACGGTTTTCATTATCGCGCCTGCGATCATCATGATGTCCGTGTTGATGAGTTTCGCGATGCTTCCCTTCGCGCCCGGCATCATGGTGGTCGACCTCAACGTCGGCCTGCTGTTCGTGATGGCGATGTCCTCGATGGGCGTGTACAGCGTGGCGCTGGCGGGGTGGGCGTCGAACAACAAATACTCGCTGCTCGGCGGCCTGCGCGCCTCCGCGCAAATGTTGAGCTATGAAGTGTTCATGGGCCTATCCCTCATGGGCGTCGTGCTGATGGCCGGATCGTTCAACCTGCGCGAGATCGTCGAAGCGCAACGGCACACATGGTTCTGCATCCCGCAGATTCTTGGCTTGTTCGTGTTCAGCATCGCGGGCATCGCCGAGACCCATCGCGTTCCCTTCGACATGCCGGAAGCAGAGAGCGAACTCGTGGCCGGTTTCCACTCCGAATACTCGGGCATGAAATTCGGCATGTTCTTCGTCGGCGAATACATCAGCGTCGCGCTGGTGTCGGCGCTGATCGTGACGCTTTATTTCGGCGGATGGCACGGCCCATGGCTGCCGCCGGTCGTTTGGTTCGCGTTGAAAACGTCTGTGTTCATCGTGGGGTTCGTGCTGATGCGCGCCGCATTGCCGCGGCTGCGTTGGGACCAGCTCATGGCGTTTGGGTGGAAGGTGCTGTTGCCGTTGGCGCTGTTGAATCTGATCCTCACCGGCGCGTTTGTTCTCGCGACACGCTAACAACGAGGGAGGCGCATGTTCAGTCTGTTCCGAAGCATGTGGATGGTGTTCCTCCACTCGTTTCGCCGGCGCATTACGGTCGAATATCCGACCGTGATGCCGCGCATTGCGCCGCGTTGGCGGGGGCGCATCATATTATCGCGCGATCCCGACGGCAAGGAACGTTGCGTGGCGTGCTATCTCTGTTCGGTCGCGTGCCCCGTGGGGTGCATCGCGCTGCAAGCAACGGAAGACGAGACGGGCCGCCGCTACCCCGAGTTTTTCCGCATCAATTTCTCGCGCTGCATTTTCTGCGGAATGTGCGAAGAGGCTTGTCCGACGTATGCAATCCAACTCACGCCGGACTTTGAGATGTGCGAGTGCAATCGGCAGAATCTCGTGTACGAGAAGGAGCACCTGCTTATCAGCGGCACGGGAAAATATCCCGACTACAGCTTCTACAACGTCGCGGGGCTTGCGATCGGCGGCAAGGCCAAGGGCGAAGCCGAAAACGAAGCGCCGCCCGTTGACGTGCGCGGGTTGAACCTGTGAGCAAGATGAAAACGGCATGAACGCGACATTCTACATAGCGGCGGCGGTGGCCGTCTTTTCCACGGGGATGGTGGTGACGCGCGCCAACGCGGTGCACTCGCTGCTGTATCTCGTGGTGTCCATGCTGTCGTTGGCGCTGGTTTTCTTCGTGTTGGGCGCGCCGCTCATCGCCGCGCTCGAAGTCGTCGTCTATGCCGGCGCGATCATGGTGCTTTTCGTGTTCGTGGTGATGATGCTCAATCTCGGAGGACGCATCGCCGCGCAAGAACGCGTGTGGTTGAGCCCCCGCGCGTGGCGTGGACCGGCGGCCCTTTCGGCGATTCTGTTCGCCGAGCTGTTGTATGTCCTGGGCGCAAGCGGCGGCGCGCTGACCGGCGCGGAGCCCGTGCAGCCCAAGGAGATCGGGCGCGCCTTGTTCGGCCCCTACATGCTGGCCGTGGAACTGGCGTCGATGCTGCTGTTGGCGGGCTTGGTCGGGGCCTTCGCCCTGGCCCGGCGCGATGTGCCGCCGCGAAAGGAACGAAACCCATGACCGCGACCATTCCTTTGATGCACGGTCTCGTGTTGGCGGGCACGTTGTTCGCGATCGGGCTCCTCGGGCTGTTGGCCCGGCGGAACATTCTCTACATTCTCATGTCGATCGAGATCATGCTGAACGCAACAGGCCTGGCCTTTGTCGTGGCGGGCTCTCGCTGGAACCAAGCCGACGGCCAGATCATGTTCCTGATCATTCTAACCATGGCCGCCGCGGAAGTGGCCGTAGGCCTCGCCCTTCTGCTTCGCTTCCACCATCAATTCAAGACGCTCGACGCCGACGCGGCCAGCACGATGCGAGGGTAATGCATGTTCGACCACGTGTGGATTATACCGGCCTTGCCGCTCGCGAGCGCGATGGCGCTTGCGGTGTGGGGCCGCCGTCTTCCACGGGCGGTCGCGGGCCTGTTCGGAGCCGGGTCCGTCGTATTGGCCGCGGCTGCAACGGTGACGCTGGCCCTTCAGTTCCACTTCACGCCGCCGTTGGGCCATGTTGTGCGCACCGTGTTGTGGACGTGGATGCAGGTTGGCGACTTCGCCCCGCGCATGGCTTTCTACCTGGACTCGCTCGCGATCATCATGATGCTGGTCGTCACGGTCGTCGGCGCGCTCATCCACATCTACTCGCTCGGCTACATGGCCGACGACAAGGGCTTCTCGCGCTTTTTCGCCTACATGAACCTCTTTGTCGCGTCAATGCTGATCCTCGTCATGGCCGATAACCTGCTCCTGCTCTACCTCGGCTGGGAAGGCGTCGGATTGTGCAGCTATCTCCTGATCGGTTTCTGGTACGGAGACGCCGCCAACGCGCGCGCCGCATCGAAAGCCTTCATCGTCACGCGCATTGGCGACACCGCGATGGCCATTGGCCTGTTTCTGCTGTTCACGCACCTCGGCTCGCTCGACATTCAGACCGTGCTCGACCGAGCGACCGAGCAATGGCCTGTCGGCTCCACGTTGGCCATTGCCGCCGCGGCGCTATTGTTGGGCGGCGCGCTGGGCAAGTCCGGTCAGTTCCCGCTGCAAGTTTGGCTGCCCGACGCGATGGCCGGCCCGACGCCCGTCAGCGCGCTCATCCACGCCGCGACGATGGTGACGGCGGGCGTCTATCTCGTCGCGCGGACGCATGCCCTGTTCACGCTCGCGCCGCCGGTGCAATACGCCGTGGCGGTCATCGGCGCGGCGACGCTCCTGATCGCGGGCTTCAGCGCCTGCGCGCAACGCGACATCAAACGCGTGTTGGCGTATTCGACGATCAGCCAGATCGGCTACATGTTCCTCGCGCTGGGCGTGGGCGCGTGGTCGGCGGCGATCTTTCATCTCGTGACGCACGCGTTCTTCAAGGCCCTGCTCTTCATGGGCGCGGGCATGATCATCGTCGCGCTGCATCATGAGCAAGACGTGTTCAAGATGGGCGGATTGCGCACGCGGTTGCCGTTGGTGTTTTGGACCTTCCTGATCGGCGCGATGTCCCTGGCCGCAATGCCGCTGATTACTGCGGGGTTCTACAGCAAGGATCTGATCCTCTGGGACGTCTGGTCGTCGCCACAGGGCGGCAAGGGCTTGTGGCTCGCCGGATGCCTCGGCGCCTTCCTCACGTCCATCTACACATTCCGCATGGTTTTCCTCACGTTTTTCGGCAAGGCCAACAAAGAGCCGCACAGGCGCCTCGGCATGTTCATGGCATTTCCCGTCGTTGTGTTGGCGATATTGGCGACGATGGGCGGGTTTATGGAAACGCCGCATTCGCTGGGCCACGCGACGTTCTTCTCGCACTTCGCGGAAATGTCGCTGCCCTCCCTTGAAACCCCGGAGCCATCCGGCAATGAAGAAATTCTTCTGCAAATCATTGCCAGCGGCTTCGGCGCGATGGTGCAAAAATTCTTGCTGAGCGGTTGCGGCTTCGATTGGCTGTACGCGACGTTTCTGGTGAAGCCCTTCATGGCCATCGCGCGCGCGAACCGAAACGACGCCATCAACCGGGTCTACGACGGACTGGCGGGCGTGTGTTATGTCATGCACGACGGACTTCGCCTCACGCAAAACGGCAATCTCCGGTTCTACATGATGGGCCTGGCGCTTGGCGTCGGGATCGCCATCGCCATAGCGGTGTTTCTATGATACTCGTCGCGATACTTCTTCTTCCCGCCGTCGCGGGCACGCTGGCATGGATGGCCGAACGGCGATCGGGATTCGGCGCGGCGCGCTGGTTGTGCGCGAGCGCCTTGATCGCGGACCTGCTCGTGCTCATTCCGCTGTTTCCCCGGGCCTCGTCGCAAGGGTTGATGCAAATCGATGCGCCGTGGATTCCCGCGCTGGGCATTCGTTTTCACTTGATGCTCGATGGATTCGGCCTCGTGATGGTGTTGCTGACGCTGCTGCTCGGTCTAGTTGCCTTGGTCGCGACCGGGCGCGAGAAAGACGAACGGAACAGCGCGTTTTTGTTCCACATCATGGCCTCCATCACCGGCATCATCGGCGTTTTCACCGCATCCGATCTGTTTCTCTTCTTCGTGTTCTACGAAGTCATGCTCGTGCCGATCTACTTTCTCATCAGCCTGTGGGATCGCGAAGGACGCGGCGCTGCGACCAAATTTTTTATCTTCACCCAAGCGGGCGGCATGCTCATGCTCCTCTCGATCGTCGGCCTTTACCTCTACGTCAACCATGCCACCGGCCATCAGACCTTCGATTTGACCGAACTCCTGCGTCATGACACGGCGGCGCCCTTCGCCATGCTGTTGCTGCTGGGCTTTGTCATCGCGTTTGCCGTCAAACTGCCGTCCGTCCCCTTCCACAGTTGGCAGCCCGACGCCTATGCCGCCGCCCCCGCCGCGGCCGCGATTATCCTTGCCGGGCTGATGAGCAAGGCGGGCGCATACGGGTTGCTGCGTTTCGCGATTCCGCTGTTTCCCGAAGCGGCGCACAACATCGCCTTCTGGGCCATGCTGGTCGGCGTGATTTCGATTCTCTACGGCGCCGTCATGGCCTTCGCACAACGCGATCTGCGCCGCGTGATCGCCTACTCCAGCATGAGCCACCTCGGCTTCGTCTTGCTCGGAGCCTTCGCGATGAACGCCATCGCCTTCAAGGGCGTCATCATGACCATGGTCTGCCACGGCATCAGCGTCAGCGGCCTGTTTCTGCTCGATCAAGCCGTCCGCGAGCGCCGGGAAAGCGACGACCTCGACCGCATGGGCGGGTTGTGGAAAACCGCCCCCAAACTCGGCGCGACCGGGCTTGTTTTCGTGCTGGCCACGCTCGGCATTCCCGGCCTCGGCAATTTTGTCGGCGAGTTTCTCGTGTTGCTGGGAGCGTACCAGGCGAACCCGATCCTGGCTGCGGTGGCGGCGATCGGGATGGTCCTGTCCGCC
>JAKJDA010000072.1:5426-10018 GCA_022706165.1 Candidatus Hydrogenedentota bacterium
ATGCAACGCATCTTCTTTGGACCGACGGGCGCGACCGCCGAGACGTCCGACGTGACGCCCGGCTACCTCGCGATCGTCATCCCGATGATTGTGGCGCTGCTGACTCTGGGGCTCTATCCCCAGCCGGTGCTGCGCGCCGCGGGCGGCTGGCGAATGAGCACGCCGCCTGCCATGACCAAGCACACGTTGGGCGTTTCCAACGTCGACCATGAAGAGCCCGCGGTGCCCAACGCCGCCGATTCGGAGACAGCACGGTGAACCCGCAAGATATATGGGCCCTGTCGCCGTACATTGCGCTGATGATCGCGAGCGTGGCCGTCATGCTTGCGATCGCGATCCGGCGCCTCTACGCCGCAAGTTTTGTCTTGACGATGATCGGCCTGGGCGCGGCGCTGGCGTTGACGCTTGCCGTGCAGCCAGGCGCGCCAAAAGACGTGACCCCGTTGCTGGTCATCGACGGCTACAGCCGCTTTTTCGCGGCGCTCATCATCAGCGCGGCAATGGCCGTCGCGTTATTCAGTTACGCCTACTTCGCCCGTCGCGAGCACTACCCCGACGAGTTCTACATCCTGCTTCTGATCGCCACGTTGGGCGCGGCCATCATGCCCGCCAGCCGACATTTCATTTCCCTCTACTTGGGACTGGAGATGCTCAGCGTTTCCCTGTACGCCCTCATCGCCTACACACGCACAAGCCAACGCGGCACCGAGGCGGCCCTCAAATACCTCATCATCGCGGCGGCGGCGACGGCGTTTCTGCTCTTCGGCATGGCCTTGGTCTATGCCGAACTCGGCAGCATGGAGTTCGCCAAGCTCGCCCAAGCGGCGGCGGCCTCCGCGCCCACGCCGGTCTTGACGCTGGGTTTGGCGATGATTATCGCCGGTCTTGGCTTCAAACTCTCGATCGTCCCCTTCCACATGTGGACGCCGGACGTCTATGAAGGAGCGCCCGCGCCCGTGACGGCCTTCATCGCCACGGTCTCGAAGACCGCCGTATTCGGATTGCTCCTGCGCCATTTCGCGTTGGACGGCAGCCAGATCCCCGCCGCGCTGTCGAACGTATTGACGGCATGCGCCATCGCCACGATGCTGGGCGGCAATCTCCTCGCCCTCATGCAAATGAACGTGAAACGCATCTTGGCCTATTCGTCCATCGCGCATGTCGGCTACATGCTCGTCGCGTTCTTGGCCGGCGGGAACGACGCATTCGGCGCGGTGACGTTGTACCTCATGGCCTACATCATCACGACGCTCGGCGCCTTTGGCGTCATCTCCGTGCGGTCCAGCCAAAATCCCGAGGCGGACTACGATTCGCTGGCCGACTACGCCGGGCTGATCCGCCGCGACCCGCTGCTGGGATTTGTTTTTGCGCTCATGCTCCTTTCCTTGGCGGGCATTCCGCTGACGGCCGGATTCATCGGCAAGTTCATGATCATCCTTGTAAGCGTCAAGGGCCATCTCTGGTGGCTGCTCGCCACGTTGGTCGCGTCGAGCGCGATGGGGCTGTTCTACTACCTCCGCATCGTGATCGCCGTGTGCGGCCCCCCGCGCAGCGATCAAGCGACGGCCCAACCCCGCGCGAGCTCCGCTGCATGGTTGGGATCGCTGGCGCTGGTGATTCTCGTGATAGCGTTGATTTGGATGGGGACCTGCCCCGGACCGATGATCGCAGGCATCTACCCGGGCGAAATGTAGCCAACGGACCGGTTGCAAAAAGGAGAGCCGCCATGCAAAACGCCCGCACGGCGCTTGTCACGGGGGCCTCAACGGGCATCGGCGCGGCGTGCGTCGAGTATCTGCTCGAACGCGGGCATCGCGTCTTCGGAAGCGTGCGCCAACAGGCCGACGCCGACGCCTTGCGCGATCGCACCCACGGAAAGGCCGAAGCCCTCCTGCTTGATGTCACCGACGAAGACGCCATCCATCGCGCCGCCGAACGCCTGACGACAACCCTTGGCGAACAAGGCCTCGACGGACTGGTCAACAACGCAGGCATCGCCGTGGCCGGGCCGCTGGAATTTGTCGCCATACACGATTGGCGAAGGCAACTCGAGGTCAACGTCATCGGCCACGTCGCCGTGACCCAGGCCTTTCTGCCCCTTCTGCGCAAGGCCCGAGGCCGCATCGTGTTCATGGGATCGGTCAGCGGCAGGATGGCCGTGCCGTTCCTGGGCCCCTACGCCGCCTCAAAATACGCCCTCGAAGCCATCACGGACGCGCTCCGACGCGAATTGCGCCCCTGGGGCATGCACGTGGCCGTCATCGAGCCCGGCGTCGTGAAAACGCCAATCTGGGACAAGTCCGTTCAGGCGGGCAACGAGTTCGCTGCATCGTTGCCGCCGACGGGACGCGCGCTGTACGGCGACATGCTGGCCTCCATGAAGGCAATGATTTCGAAGCTGGCGCGGCGCGGCGCCCCGCCTGTCGCGGTGGCAAAAGCCGTTGCGCATGCGCTAACGTCAACGAGGCCGAAAACGCGTTATGTGGTGGGAACGGACGCGAAAATCCAAGCGCGGTTGCTGCCGCTCATTCCCGACCGCATCGCCGATGCGCTCATTTCCAAAGCCATGCATCTGCGAGGCGCGAACGACGATTCGCCGCCCACCTAGGAAACAAGCGGTTCCTGTCGAGAACGCTTTTCACGACGGCAGGCCTGTTCTCGCCCCAAGCCTCGCCTTACTTCGGATACTTCCCGACAAGCCGGCTCACCCGGCGATGAAACCGGTGCAGCCACCCCGTATCCGGCAAAAACATATACGGACACTGGTCCGCAATGGGCGCGATTCCATGCGCCTTGCAAATGGCCCGCGCCTCATCCGTCGCCGCCGTGCCGATCAGCCAGAGCCGCTTGATGCCCGCCTCCGCGCAGTCATGAATGATTTGCGCGGTCGCTTGCGGCGCCGTCATCACCAGCGCCGCATCGGGCGGCGGCGACACTTCCTGCACGCGCGCATGACAAGGACGCCCCTCTATCTCGGAGGTCTGCGGGTTGACCAACGCCACGTCGTAACCGCGCCGGAGCAACTCGCGCACAATCCCCCGGCTGAAACCCAGCGGCTTGCGGCTCACCCCCACCGCGACAATGCGCCGTTGCCTCAAAAAATCCTCAATGCGCTCACGTACGGAATCTTGCACGGCTACGTCCTCCCGTAATGCCAACGCCCCGCACGCGACAACCCCGCGCCGTCTCGTTTCCGCCCTGCCGCGCCCCGGCCTTCCGCTTCTCCCCTTCAGCCTAGGCGCGGATGCGTCAAATGTCAAGGGGACCGGCCCAGGCCCGGGGGTTGTGCGACATTTTTTGTTTGGCTTATCCTGCTGCTTCCGCGATTTGTTTGATCAATTCCAATGCGGCAGGGATGGGGTCCGGGGCGTTGGGGGGAAATGGTTATGGCGAGCGTGTCTTGCCAGGCAAAGACGAGGCGATCGCCGAACTATTAGCGATCCCGCAACGCGACCTCACGGCTATATTCGAATTGCTCTACACAATCCGAATCGATATAAACGAACCTAGAGCATGGCCCTGTGCTTGGGAGAGGCAAAGGGTGAATCGAGTAGCCCCTGCCGAATGCGATCCAGCAACTGCTCTGAGCACGGTTGCTTGAGGATAAGAGAGCCACGTCGAAGTGCTTCTTCGATTGCGCTAACGGGCGTAACACGGGCACAGTTATAGGCGATAAACGATCTGTGCTTGATAAATGGATGATCGCCGATATCCAGCAGACAGGTATCGTCAAGACCGACAGAAGTGTTGTCCTTCCACGTCGTAACGTTTACCAGAAGCACTTTGCCCCCGTTCCGCAAGGGAGATGTGACAATTACGTAGAAATGTGACGGAATGCCTGCCCGATTTTCGGGCACTAGAAAGGCATCCCCCGCAGAAATCATTCAACGGCTCCACCAAAGGCATCTTCAAGGGCCACGCGCGCACTCTCCATTTCACGAATAATCTCTTGATCCTCCTGGCCAAGTCCCACTGCTTTGGCAATTTCGGAAAGGGGGATGGGACGGGAGCCCTCGCCGCGGAACGTGTTCTTCCACTCTGGAAAGTCGTGCGTTATATCCCGCAACTCAAATTTGCCTGTTGCGCCGTAAGTGCAGTGTATCTCTTGAAGAATTTCCTTATCGCGCTCGGACAATTCGTCGTCGCCAGCAACATCGTCAAACAAGACAAGATCATAACCTTCACGTCGAAAGCATGAACACCACAATTGTTCGTCTTCGTTCTTTTGATCAAAGTCGGGGTCAAGCTTGATCAGATCATAGGTCTTGCTCAAAACAGGACCGTGTTTCATGGCGCACGGTATATCACCAGTCATGGTGACGCCTGTGCGCCGGAGGCTTTCTCTGTCAACGAGGTAAAGTAATTTCAGCGCTTTCATGTAACTGATGCGTTCGACGTTTGCCAGTCTCATCAGGTAGGTCAAGGCTTGTACCATCTTGTTCGTGTTCATCGTTCGAACCCCATACTGTCTATAAAGTCAGTATACCATCGGGGGCGGCGAGGGGCAAGGGGACCGGCGCCTTGCCTCACAATAAAAAAAACTTCTCACAGCGCGTCGCAACGCGCTGTGAGAAGTGCAGACCGTTCGCTTT
>JAKJDA010000073.1 GCA_022706165.1 Candidatus Hydrogenedentota bacterium
TTTCGCGCCCATTGCGCGCGCGCGGCGCGGAGACCATCGAATTTGCGACGGTCGCCATCGAGCCCGTTTCGGACGAAATCTCCTTCGGCGACCCCGAGACCTACGATTGGGTCGTCTTCACCAGCGCGAACGCCGTGCGGCAGTTCTTCGGGCTCTTGAAGCGGGCGGGCTGCGCGCCCGGCGCGTTTGCCCATGCGCGAATCGCCGCCGTCGGAACGGCGACGGCGAAATCCGTCCGAAAATACGGCCTGGACGTGTCGGTCATGCCGGAACGCTTCGTGGCCGAGGGGGTTGTCGCGTCGATCGTTGCGGCGGAACCCGATCTTCGCGGAAAGCGTTTTCTATGGCCGCGCGGCGATTTGGCCCGGAGCGTTTTGCCTGATGCGTTGCGCGAACGGGGAGGACGCGTCACCGAGCTTGTGGTCTACCGAACCGTCATGCCTGAAACGCCCGAAGGCCGCGCCGACGCGTTGACGGCGATCCGTCCCGACCTAGTTGTGTTCACGAGTTCCTCGACCGCAGCCAACTTCTGCCGAATGCTTGGACCCGAACGCCTGCGCCGCATCAAGGAAACCGCCTCGTTCGCGGCCATTGGCCCCATCACGGCGCGTACGGCGATCGCCAACGGCTTGACCCTCGCGGTGCAGCCCGCAACGCACGACATCGCCGCTCTCATCGAGGCCATCGAGAAATGGGCGCGAACCTAGACATTTTCTTCTGCGTATCCAGCCATCCGACGCATCGAAAAATGACGCGCGCCCAAAGAGACGGCGCTTCCGTTGAATCGGGCGGAGTCCTCGGGTACCATCAATGGCGACAGAGAGACGCATCGCTCGCGGCGTCGGCGAGGCGTCGCCCGTAAGGAACCGTCCGGGATGTTGGCGGGCAGAAGACCGTTGACAGACCGCCGAAAGGAGTCGTCATGCTCAAGAGAGTTGCCATTGTAGGCGTTTCGGTGTTGCTCTGCGCCTGTCAACGCACGCCCAATGAGGTTCTCAACAAAGTCATGTACGACTTTGGCGTTGGCGAGAAGCCGGAGGGCTATGTTTCGCCGTCGGACAAACTGATGGAGCGGTTGCGCGGCGTGGGCGAAGCCGAGATGAAACGCATGAACATGGCGGCGCGCCAGGGCGAGATCAAATTCCAAAGCGAGGGGAATCTGAAAGGCCAGTATTACCGCGAAGTGAAGAACTACGAAAGCTTCTCGCCCCTCGAGGCGACTGCCGGCACGCAAACCGCCGGGAGCGAACGCGGCTACTTCGGGTATATCCAGTTCCGCTACCACGTATACCAAAGCCCCAGGAAGTCCAATCGCACGGAGGCCGCGGCCGAGCCTGCCATCATCAAGACCGGCGTGACGGGCGCGGAAACATACCGGTATTCGTTCAGTTCGGGCGGGGCGTGGGATGGCCAGCCCGGCACGCCGGCGGATAAATGACGCGGCTCCGTGCGCCCCATACAAGGGCGCGCGAAGGAAACACGCGTGCGGGACGCTGCCGAAAGACGCCGAACGTCAAGGAAATCAATCCAACCGAAAACATGCCGCCTGATGGTGCGCGTTTATTGTTTCCAGCGATGGAGGCTGGGTGCGGCATTCGGACCCGGCCTTCGGGCAACGCGGATGAAACGGGCATCCTGCCGGCGGACATAGCGGCGAGGGCGGCTCGCCTTCAAGAGATAGGCGCTGACGGCTGCGCGCGCGCCGGGGATCGGCAATGGGCGCGGCTTGAATGAGGGTCTGCGTGTACGGATGAAGCGGATGCGCGAAAACGTCCAACGCCGGGCCGGCTTCCACGATCTTGCCGAGATACATCACCGCAACGTGGTGGGCGATATGCTTCACAACGCTGAGATCGTGCGCGATGAACAGCAACGTCAGCCCGTCTTCGCGGCCCAAGCGCGCGAACAGATTCAACACCTGCGCTTGCACCGATACATCGAGTGCTGACACAGGCTCGTCCGCGCAACGGTCGATTTGCCACACCCGGATTCACCGACAGCGCCAAGGATTCCGCCTCGTGCGATGTCGAACGACACGCCCTCGACCGCCTTCACCACGCCCGTGCTCCTAGCGAAGAAGCCGTCGCGCGTGGGATAGTGGACGCACAAATCGCGCACTCACAATCGCGGACCGCTCATAAATCGCCCGTCTGTACGCGCGTGCATGCGCTGCAATGCCCCGGCCGCACTTCCTGTAGTGAGACCGGCGCCCGGCAGACTTCTGTCGCGTGCTCACAGCGAGGCGCGAAGGGACAGCCCGCAATCGGCGCGATGAGATCGGGGGGGCGACCGGGTATCGTGTAGAGCGATTCGCCGCGGGCATGGGCCGCTGGCAATGACCGCATCAATGCGCGCGTGTAAGGATGCTGCGGCGCGGTGAATAACGCCTCGACGCGTGCGGATTCGACAATTTGCCCCGCGTACATCACGGCCACGCGATCGCACGTCTCCGCAACGACGCCGAGGTCATGCGTGACGAGAATGACCGCCATGCCCATTTCGCGTTGGCGCGCTTTGATGAGGTCGAGGATTTGCGCCTGCACCGTGACATCGAGTGCAGTCGTGGGCTCGTCGGCGATGAGCAAACGCGGATGCGCGATCAACGCCGCCGCGATCATCACGCGTTGCCGCATGCCGCCGGAGAACTCGTGGGGATATGCATCGAGCCGCGATGCGGCGTCGGGTATGCCCACGGATTCGAGGGCCTCGATGGCGCGCGCGCGCGCGTCTGTGCGCGAACAACGTTCATGCACCACCAGCGCCTCGGCCACCTGTGCGCCGGTGGTCATGCAGGGATTCAGCGCGGTCATCGGGTCCTGAAACACCATCGCGATGTCCTTGCCACGCACGCGTCGCAAGTCCTGCATCGAGCAGTGCAGCAAATCCTGTCCATCAAACAGCGCTACGCCACTCTCGACCTTCGCGGGCGGCGTCGGCAACAATCCCAGCAGCGACAAGCACGTCACCGTCTTGCCACACCCCGATTCGCCCACAATCCCAAGCGTCTCCCCCGCCTCCACCACAAACGACACCCCTCCCACCGCGCGAACAACGCCCGCGCGGGTGTGGAAATAGGTCCGCAGATTCTCAACGGTCAGTAGCGACATAAATACACTTTAAGAAATTGAACCACAGATACACACAGATAGACACAGATGAAGAATCGTTAAGTCTTGTCGTTCGGATTCAGTTTTCCTTTTGTTCTTTCTGCTTTTTGCCTGGGGGGCAAAGAATGTTGGTTTAGCCTCTCGGCCCTCTCTGCGTTTGCATAGACACACTCCATAATATGCTCTGCAATATCCAGCAAAAGAAGCGCCTCTTCCCTTGATGGGTCATATCCTCTGTGTGTTGCAGCATGCCCAACTTCAAAGGCCTTCACCAGAAGGTCGAAATCGGATTTTGAGATGAAGTTCATATCCAAAAAAGAACGGAGATTCTCCCTGAAAGTCCCGCAGTCTCCGTTCTTATGGATCATGATGCGTTCAAGGAGAGACCTTATCCCCATGACCACAAGACGATAGAGATGGCTCGGAAGTGCGGTATATATTTCGTTCAAAAGAGAGTTGACGTCTCTCTCTAGCGGAAGAGAGAATATTCGTTCTGGCCTTTGTCTGGTTTCTTCCGGGGGATATCGATTGTGAGCCCACTCACTAAAGGGCATCGATGTCATGTCATGGAGCAACGCTACTGACTGACACCCACAGCACTTGACCAAAATATACTCATCGCGCCTATGCTCGAAATCACCAGGCGCAAATTCCTCGTATCTCTCTACTATTTCGCGATGCAAAACTTCGTGATCGCGCTGACCAAAGCAACCGTTGCAGTGCGTTCTTATCGTTTTCACAGTGAGTCTTTCGTCGTCCTACTACTCTAATCCCCGGACCGTTTCGGGTCCAATGCGTCGCGGAGTCCGTCGCCGAGGAAGTTCAGGGCGAAGAGGGTAACGGACAGCGCGACGCTCGGGAAAATCAGCAACCACGGATATTCCTCCATGGTCTCGACGCCTTCCTTTATCAAAATGCCCCAAGAACTCATGGGCGCTTGCACGCCGAGTCCGAGAAAACTGAGGAACGCTTCGAGCAGCATGACGTTCGGCACGGTCAGCGTCGCGTAGACGATGATGGGCCCGAGCGTGTTGGGCACGATGTGGCACGCGAGAATTCGGCTTCGCGACAGGCCAAGTGCGTAGGCGGCTTCGATGAATTCTTTTTGCTTGAGCGAACGAACTTGTCCGCGCACGATCCGCGCCATGGTGAGCCATTCGACCGCGCCAATCGCCGCGAAGAGCAGCACGAGACTCCTGCCGAAAAATACGGTGAGGATGATGACAAACACCGTGAACGGCAGCGCGTAGAGGATATCCACGATACGCATGAGGCACGCATCCGTGCGGCCTCCGGCGTAGCCCGCAAAGGCCCCGTAGGACACGCCAATGATCAATGCCACCGCGGTCGCAACGAACCCAACCAACAGCGAGATACGTCCGCCGTAGAGAATGCGCGTGAAGAGGTCGCGGCCCAGTTGATCGGTTCCGAGCCAATGTTGCGCGCTGGGCGCGGCGGCGCCGAGTGCGCGGTCCTGCGCATCGTACGCATACGGGGCAATCCACGGCGTTGCGAGGGCGAAGGCAGCCTGCATCAATAGAATCACAAGCCCGGCGACGGCAAGGCGATTCTTGCAAAGCCTGCGCCATGCATCCTGCCAGAGCGAGACGCCCGGTTGTATGGCGTGATCACGCACCGTCATGTCGCACCCTCGGGTCGAGCCATGCCTGCGCGAGGTCGACCAACAAATTAAACAGGAGGATCAACGTCGCGTAGAAGAGAACGGTCCCGATGATCATCGTATAATCGCGGTTGAACGCGGCCTGAACGAATTCACGCCCCAGCCCCGGCACGCGAAAAATCGTCTCGACCGCGAAAGACCCCGTCAGCAATCCCGCCGCCGCAGGACCGAGAAACGCGACTACCGGCTGCAGCCCGTTGCGCAGGCCATGCCGCACCACAATGCGCGCCTCCGACAACCCCCGCGCGCGTGCCGTGCGAATGAAATCTTGCGCAAGGACATCGAGCATGCCGCCGCGCGTCAATCGCGCAATGTACGCGGCATACATCGCGCCGAGCGTGATCGACGGCAAGACTTTGCAGGCCGCCGAGTCCCAACCCGATACGGGCAACCAGCGCAACCATAGTGCGAACACGAGGACAAGCAGCGGCCCCAGCACGAAGTTCGGAATGCAGATACCCGCCATGGCGAAAGACATTGCGGCGTGATCGCGGATACTGTTGGGACGTGTCGACGCGAGCACCCCCGCGACAAGGCCAATAGTCAACGCGACGACAAGGGCGTAGGCGCCAAGTTCCAGCGAGATCGGAAAACGCAACACGATCCATTCGCTGACGCTGCGGCTGGGGTTCTTGAACGACGGACCAAGATCACCGTGCAGCAAGGCGACCATGTAATCGCGATATTGCACCGCGAGCGGCGCGTCGAGGTGGTATTGCGCGTCGAGTTGCGCGCGGACTTCCGCCGAAACCGCCCGCTCACTGTCGAACGGCCCTCCCGGCGCGAGGCGCACGAGGAAGAACGTTGCCGTGGCGATGACGAAGAGCACCGGGATGAATTGCAGCAGGCGTCTCGCGACAAACGCTATCATGACGCCCCGAGCGAGAGGTTCTTATACAACACGTACCCCAGAATATTCGGCTCCCATCCTTTCAGGGCCGGCGACTTCAGGAACTTGCGCGTGTATGTGTACACGGGGATGATCGGCGCTTCGTCGAGCAGGATCCCCTCGGCCTCGTTGAGCAGGCGATTGCGTTCACCGGCATCCGCGGCTCGCTGCGCTTGCGCGATGAGCGCGTCATAGCGCGGCGACGACCAGCCCGTGCGGTTGTTGCCGCCGCCCGTCAGGAAGCATTCGAGAAAGTTGATGGGATCGAGCACGTCGCCCACCCACGCCGAACGCGCCATCTGGTAATCAAGGGCGTTCATCGACGACAAGTAGACCTTCCAGTCTTGATTGAGCAAGGTCACCATCACGCCCAGCTCCTTCTTCCACATTTCGGCTGCGGCCTCGGCGATCAGCTTGTGGTTCTCGCTGGTGTTGTATAGCAGTTCGACCGGCGGCAGGCCTTGTCCGTTCGGGAAGCCCGCTTCCGCGAGCAGCTTGCGCGCTTGATCGGGATCGTAGGGCATTGCGTTCGCGGAGGTGTAGCCCGCGGTGTCGGGCGGAACGAACGACGAAGCCGCGCGTTCGCCGCCTTTCGTCACGTTCTGCACGATCTCGTCGCGATTCAGCGCGAGCGCAAAGGCCTTGCGCACCCGCGCGTCGGTGAACGGCGGTTTCGTGACGTTGAACCGGTAGAAATAGGTGCCCAGATAGGGATGAATCACCAGCGCGGCGGAGTTCTCGCGTTGATACACGGGTATCTTGCCGATCGGCATGTCGCCCGTGATGTGCAGGTCGCCCGAACGGAAACTGCGCTCCTCCGTCTGAAGATCCTCCATCGGGTAGAAGCGCACCGCGTTGAGCTTCACCGAGGTCGCGTCCCAATAGTGTTCGTTTTTTGCGACGACGATCACCTGCCCCGGTTTCCACTCAGTCAGTTTGAACGGACCGTTGCTCGCCAATTCACCGGGCCGCGTCCAACCGCTGTTGCGCACGTCGATCGCGCCGTGCTTTTCGATACTCGCTCGCTTCACGGGGAACCACGACGAATGCACCTGCATCGACAACAGACTTGGCGTCGGATGGGCGAGCGTGACCTGCAAGGCGTAGTCGTCAAGCGCCTTCGCGCCAACCTGCGAAAAGTCCGTAAGCGCACCCTCGTTGAACTCTTTCGCGTTCTGGATGCAATGCAACATGTACGCGTACTCGGCGGCGAGTTTTGGGGAAAGAATGCGCCGCCACGCATACACAAAATCCTGCGCCGTGACCGGGCTGCCATCGCTCCACCGTGCGTCCTTCCTCAGCGTGAAGGTGTACACGAGTTGATCGTCGGAGACTGTCCACGATTCGGCGACCCCCGGTTTTGGTTCGAGCGTTTTGGGGTCGAGCGTGGTCAGCCCTTCGAACAACGACAGCAAAATGCGGTGCTCCGGCACGCCCGTGACGAGATGCGGATCCAATTCCTGCGGCTCCGCGTCGTTGCCGATATGCAACACGCCGTCGCGCGTCCCCTGCTGCACGCGCGTCCCCTGCTGCACGCGCGTCTCCCGGGCGCCGCACCCGGCGAGCGGGAAGACCAGCAAAATCAGAAACGCCGCCCACGCCGATCGTCTGCATCGCATATGCACCGTGTCGCTTCCTCCTCCGGTTGACGCGCGCGATTATACCGTCATTGTGCCCAACGGATTCTATCGTCCCTCACGCCTCAACGAAGCGTTGGACCACAGGTGGTTGAGAGGGCCGTGGCCATGACCGAGCGGAAGCGCCCGGCGAATGGCTTCGGTGAGATATTCCTTTGCGCGGCGAACCGCTGCGGGCGCGTCAAGCCCCTGGGCAAGACAGGCCGTGATCGCGGCGGAGTACGTGCAACCGGTGCCGTGCGTGTTCGGCGTGTCAATGCGCGGCGCGCGAAATACGACCGACGTCTCGCCGTCAAACAAAACGTCGCAGGCGTCTTCGGCGTCAAGATGGCCGCCCTTCATGAGCACATAGCGCGGGCCGAATGCATGCACCGACGCCGCGGCGCGGCGCATGTCATCGAACGTCGCGATGCGCAAACCCGTCAAAACTTCCGCTTCGGGAACGTTCGGCGTCACGATAAGCGCCAGCGGCAACAGCAACGTGCGCAATGCGTCCCGGGCGGACGCGTGCAAGAGGGCAGCCCCGCTTTTGGCGATCATCACGGGATCAACGACCACGTTTTCAATGCGGTTGCGAACGATGCTGGCCGCGACGGCCTCGACGATCGCCGCGTTCGACAGCATGCCGGTCTTCGCGGCGTCGACGCCCATGTCCTGCGCGACCATGTCGATTTGTTCCGCCACGAACGCCGGGGGCAGATCATGCGTTCCCGCCACGCGCACGGTGTTCTGTGCGGTCACCGACGTGATCGCCGACATTCCGTATACGCCAAACGCCGAAAAAGTCTTGATATCCGCCTGAATGCCCGCCCCGCCGCCGGAATCGCTCCCGGCAATCGTCAGTGCGCGAGGAATGCCGCTGTGCGAGGTGCTCATGTCCGCTCCTTCATTCCTTGACGAAACCGCGTGAAAGCGCCGCCCCCATTCCTGTGTTGTTCCCCCTGGAACGCGGATTTGCCTTCCAGCCGGGCCGGACGCGCCATCTCCCAAACGTCTCTTCCATGCTTCGACACAGGAACGATATACAATCTCTCCCCGGGACACAAAAGAGCGCGAGAACCTCCTTCCGGCGCCACTTGTGGGCGTTTTATATGGTAGCGCACAGATTTCTGCATTTTAGGATATTTATCGGCGCGAGCCTCCAGAAAAGCTTCTCAGCCCCGCAAAAATATTTTTTTACCGCACCCCTAAAGTTTTGGCTAAAGTTGCCGATATTTCCAGAGACAGCTCGTAATGGGGTTGGTCACGAACGCCCAACGCATGGATGCCAAGGGCTAGCACATCAAGGAGGATGGGCGGTGGCGGCATATCGACGCGCACCGAGCGGACCTGAGTGGTCCTCGCCACAGTTGAATCGCGGCGGACGCGGTTTTTCCTCCTTTGGCAAGGAATGTTTCCTCTAAGGCGGCCAAGCTTCCCGGCCTTTTGGCTTTCTCGCCCTCGCTCCTTCCGAAGCGTCAATCTCCGCGTATGCCGTTTGCGTCGTTTTTTTGGCGCATGTCCTGCAGGAGGGGTCCTGCCGGATATGCGCTCGTCGGCGTGCGTTCTGCGGACATGTCATGTCC
Source organism: Candidatus Hydrogenedentota bacterium (assembly GCA_022706165.1). Classification (GTDB taxonomy): domain Bacteria; phylum Hydrogenedentota; class Hydrogenedentia; order Hydrogenedentales; family SLHB01; genus JAKJDA01. The sequence continues at coordinate 8,880 of JAKJDA010000073.1, forward strand.
GTGGCAACGGATGCCGGCCAGACCCAGGGGTGGCAATCGCGCACGGAAGCGCAGAGCCAAGAACGCACGGAGGATATTGCCATGGGACTACGCATCAACACCAACATTGCCGCACTGAACGCAGGCCGGGTTCTGGCGAGGAGCACCAACTCCTTGAACAGATCCCTCGAACGGCTGTCCAGCGGCCTTCGCATTAACCGCGCGCGCGACGACGCCGCCGGCCTTGCGATCGCCGACAACTTCCAGTCGATTGTGCGCGGCGTGCAAGTGTCGCAGCGCAACGCGCAGGACGGCGTGAGCCTGGTGCAAACGGCCGAAGGCGCGTTGAGCGAGACGGCGAACATCTTGCAGCGCATCCGCGAATTGGCGGTCCAGTCCGCCAACGGCACGCAGACCAGCGCCAATCGCGCATCGATCGACGTCGAAGTGCAGCAGTTGTTGCAGCAGATCGACAACATCGCCACCAACACCGAATTCAACGGGACGCGCGTGCTCAGCGCCGCGCAGACGATCACGCTGCAGGCCGGAGCCCAAATGGGCCAGACCCTGCTCGTGAACGTGGCGGGCGCGGGCACGACCGACCTGGGCATCACCGCGTTGACGGTGTCGAGCATGGCGAACGCGGTGTCGGCAATTGGTCTGGCGGACAGCGCGCTGGCGTCGGTCAGCACCTTGCGCAGCCGCCTGGGCGCGATCCAGAACCGTTTGGAATTCACCATCAACACGCTGGCGATTCAAGAGGAAAACTCCTCGGCGGCGGAAAGCGCGATTCGCGATGCGGATATCGCCCGCGAAACGATTGATTTCACGCGGAACCAGATTTTGGTGAGCGCGGGCACGACCGTGCTGGCGCAGGCCAACGTAGTCCCGCAAACGGCTCTTCAGTTGCTCGGATAGACGCGTTTCGTGCGGCAAACGCCGCATGAATGCGCGAACCGTATGGAAGCGTGAAACATCGCGGATGAGTTGTGCTACAAGGGCGACCCCGGGCCTCGATGGGTTGAGGCCCGGGGCAAAGGCCCGACATGGGCTGGAAAGGAGGGCGAGCGCAGACCGAAGGCGTCATATACGGGCAGTGGGATAGGGATGTCCACAAAACGCCC
>JAKJDA010000074.1:0-2092 GCA_022706165.1 Candidatus Hydrogenedentota bacterium
TATCGAGCGAGGCGCATTATGCCTGTTTCATGTAGCACCGTTTTCTCGCGTTTCATGTTTTATCATCGTGTTCTTAGGAGGCCTTGTCGATGTTATACAAAACTATCAGCATTTTTTTCGTGGCCGCGTGCATCCTCATGGGAGGGTTGTGGGCCAACTATGTCGTTGATCTAAAGTACGAGAAGAGCGTTACGACGTATCAGAAATCTTCGAGCGGTTCTTCGTCTTCCATGCAGCAGCCCCCTCCGCAGCCGTTTGATGCGCGTCCGTGGATGATCTTGGGCGGCATTGCGGGGGCCATTCTTTCCATCGGCATTCTGTTGCTGCTCAACACCGTGACGCAGGAAATGTTCGAGCGCCTCTCCCCCGCTCTCATTTTTATCGCGCTTGCCATGGTGGTCGGGTATCTTCTGTCGCGATACATCACGGTATTCTGGCAGAGCGCCGACGTCACGGCGCAAGTGTTTTTGACAACGACGCTGGTGCTCGTTTTCGGATTCATGGGCATCTCGCTGGGTCTTACGCGCGCCACCAGTTGGGAATCCCTGATGAAGGCCGTTCAGCGGCGCGAAGTCGTCGTCGCCAATTCCAAGATCATCGACACCAGCGTTATCATCGACGGACGCTTGGTCGAGATATGCCACACCGGTTTCATCGAGGGAACGCTGATTATCCCGCGTTTCGTCCTGCAGGAACTGCAGCGGATCGCCGATTCTCCCGACGAGTTGCGGCGGGCGGACGCAGGGGGCTGGATATCTTGAAGCAGTTGCAGGACCCTTCGAGCAACGTCACGGTGCGCGTGGTGGAAGACGATCCGGTCGATATCCGCGAGGTGGACAGCAAACTGGTCCGGCTGGCGCGCGATTTCAACGCCAAGATTCTCACCAACGACTTGAATCTGAACAAGGTGGCTCAGATCGAAGGCGTCAAAGTGCTCAACATCAACGATCTTGCCAATGCGCTGAAGCCGGCCGTGTTGCCTGATGAACGCATGCAGGTGCGGGTCGTCAAGGAAGGCAAGGAGGCATTCCAAGGGGTTGGATATCTTGACGATGGCACGATGGTCGTTGTCGATGGCGGCCGCGACTATGTAGGTCGGGATGTTTCCGTGCTCGTGACGAGCGTGCTGCAGACGACAGCCGGCCGGATGATTTTCACCCGATTGCAGAACGTTTTATCGTGAAAACGCAACTGCTCATTCCCGCGGCGGGCATGGGCCAGCGTTTAGGCGCGCAGGGCCCCAAGGCCCTCACGGATTTGTGCGGCGAACCGATGCTTGTGCGCACGTTGCGCGCGTTCTCCGGACTTGGGCTGCTTCCCGGCGCTGTCGTAACCATCCCCGGGGCATACGCGTCCGAGTTCCGCAACGTCCTCGCGTCCGCGTTTCCGGGAACGCCCTTCTCGCTTATCGATGGAGGAGCCGAACGGCAGGATTCCGTCGAAAACGGGTTGCATGCCTTGGACGCGGATACGGACATTGTGGTCATCCATGATGCGGCGCGTCCGTTTGTCGCCGTCGCATCCATCCACGCGTCTATCGATGCGGCAATCGCCTATGGCGCCGCGACCGTGGCCATTCCCTGCAACGACACCATCCTCGAAGCGGAGAGCGACGATTTCCTGTGCAACACGCCGGATCGCTCTATTCTATGGGCCTGCCAAACGCCACAGACCTTCCGGGTGGATGTCATTCGCAAGGCGCACGAAATTGCACGACGCGAGGAATTCGTCTCGACGGACGACGCCACGTTGGTGCGGCGGGTCGGCGGCGCGGTGAAGTTGGTGCGCGGAACGCCGCTGAATTTCAAAGTGACCGCGCCGGGCGATCTAGCCCTCGCGCGCTGCGTCATCGAGGGGGGGCTGGCATGATGCGCGTGGGACTTGGCTATGATCTCCATCGCCTTGTCGAGGGGCGGCCGCTCATTCTCGGCGGCGTCATGGTGCCGTGGGAGAAGGGGCTGTTCGGTCACTCCGATGCGGATGTGTTGGCGCACGCGATCACGGATGCGTTGTTGGGAGCGGCGGCCTTGGGCAATATTGGCCAGCATTTTCCCGACACGGACTCGGCATACAAGGACGCGGACAGTCTGCG